>JAILPP010000119.1 GCA_024699425.1 Oscillospiraceae bacterium
TGTCTCTTTTGCCCTGTGCTTTGCGCCTCTTCCTTGCAATACACCAAGTATTGCGGCGGTCGAGTCACTTTGCACAGGACAAAATATCCTGCGCATTCCGTCACTTCTCCAGATTCCGAGGAAGTCTATTCTTAGGCGGAAGTATAATCCACGGTGACGGTGTAACTGCCGTTTTCGAGTTCGCCGATCGTGACGGTGTAGCCTGTTTCCACGCTTTCAGTTTCGTCCCATGCGTACCAGTGGAAGCCGGACAGCCTGCCGTCCAGCACGTCACCCGTCACAAAGGGAGAACCGCCCTCTGCATCGTTGACAAGCCGCAGCAGACGGATACCGTCATCATCGTCATTGGTTTTGCTGCCGCCGCTGCGGTAGAGGAAACGTGTGCCGTAACCCTCATCGCCTGTCTCCGCATAGACGTGGAACGCCCGCACGCCCTCTGCAAAGGAATAGCCATAGCTCTTATCACGGTTGATGCCGATGTTGTTGCCGCTTTCGGTGCTGTACTCCAGTATGATATATTCCGAATCGTATTTTTCAGAAACGTCTCCGCAGGGGAGAATCAGACAGTTGCCTTCCTCGGACTGCGCATCGTTCAGGAGAAATGTCTGTGTACCGCCCTGTTCCTGATCGTAGACCTGCACCTGCCGCTGACGATACCAGCCGAGCATCAGCTTGGAAAAGCAGTTGAAATCGCTGTAGTTGTCGTCGTCCATGAGGGAAGTGCCCGCAGGACCGTGGAAGCCCTCAATGTCTGAAGAGTGGTACAAATAATAATCGGGAAGTCCCATGCTGTGACCTGTTTCATGCAGATAGGTGCTGACGAATTTTTTGTGGTCTTCGGGAGAGGCTACCTGATCGAAGCCCGTGGTCACGTTGCCGATCTTCACGCCGTCCGCTTCGAGCTTGCTGTAATTGAAGCCCGAACACGGCCACCATGCATCTTCCGAGGCGGTTTCGGGAACGCTTACCAGAATCGAATCTATATAGCCGTCCTTGTTGCCGTCAAAATCGTTGAAGTCAAGCATACGGTTGAAATATTGGAAGAGTTCTGTCAGGAGTCTTGTTTTCTCGGCATCGGGCTTGTCATCGTCACCGACTTCATAATAAGCGGCATTGTATTTTGTGGTATAGCGGCAGACCGTCCCCGTCAGATCAAATGCGCCCTTGGAAGATCGGCGGTAGAAAGTCCGCATGGATTCAAACGGGTAGTTCGGGTCAGTCGGGTCGTCCTCCGTGCCGAAGCAGATGTCACGCAGTTCCGCCGCAGTCGGTGCGTAATTATAGGGGCAGTCGGGGAAATCCACATAGAATACAAGCAGTCTGCCGTTGCCCTGTGAGGGCATCGTGCCGTAATAGTCCGTCAGCGGGGCTGTGATGAAATTCCCGCCGAGCGCTTCATACCGCTGTTCTTTGAGGACGTACTGTTTGAGGAGCGACACGTCATAAATATCAATTGCGCCGTCGCCGTTGGTATCCGCACAGAGCGCCGCCGCTTCACTGGTGAAAGATCCGAAGCCGAGGACATATTTCTGAAGTGCAATGACATCGAGCAGATCAATCTGACCGTCGAGGTTCACATCTCCGCGGTAGAGCCGGCGGCTTTCCTCCGCAGATGCAAAAAGGCTGCTGCCGGAAAGCAGAAGCCCCGCAGCCACAAGACCGGCTGTCAGTTTTCTGAATAAATACATAACCTGCATCCTCCGTTTTGGTTCTCTTATCTCATGATATTATTATAACAGATTCAGTGGACAAATGCAAGATATCTGCGTGAAATTACGGTGAAAAGAAAACGGCTGCACATCATGCAGCCGTTCTGATTTATTCCGAGGCGGGAACGTCCGGTTCGGGGTAGTGTTCCACGGCGCTGACAAGAATCTTTGCCGCACCGTCAATGCCGAGCATTCCGGTATTGATGCAGAGCGCATAATTGCCCTTATCATGCCAGTTGCCGCCCGTGTTGATGTTGTAGAACTTTTCACGGCGGTTGTCAATGCGGGGCAGAATGGTGTCAATGTCCTTAGCGGGAACGTTGTATGTCTCCTGTGCATATTTCAGTCGGAAACTGCGTGATGCATACGCAAACACCGAGAAACGGTACGGGTTATCCCGCAGAATCCAGTTGGCACAGCGCCCCACGATCACACAGCTCCCCTGTTCGGCAAGCTCCTTGATGATCTGCGTTTCTGTGATGTACAGTTTGTCCGATACGGGGATATTATCCTCCATTGTGCGGGCAGGGTTGGAATTCATCAGCAGTGCGTACAGAAAGCTCTTGGGGGACGATTCCTCTGCGCCTTCGAGCTTTGCAACCGGAATCTCCAGACGTTCCGATGCCATTTCCAGTATTTCATGGTTATAAAACGGAACACCGAGCTGCTGTGCGACTTGTTTGCCGACGACACTGCCGCCGCTGCCGTATTCACGTTCGATTGTAATAATAGGATGTTTCATTGCATTTCCTCCTGACCTTCCGTATTTGCAGCATCATTCTGCTGCCTTGCAGTATATGCGCAATGTGCGATTTTCATGAACGACACTTCTATTATAGCACAAAATTTACAGAATTGCATCCAAAAAATGAAAAAAATTCGTTTGCGGAAAATTTTCTGCATTTTCGCTAAAATACTTTCCTGCTTTTTGTGCAGATTTTCGTTTGCGTTTTGCACATTGACAATAAGACAGAAACAGCAAAATATAGTAAAATCACCGTTTTTTGCCTTCGTTCATAATTTAGTCATAAAGTGCTTTCCGTTATGTGTTATAATGTATAAAGTGTGATACCAACGTTATCAATACGGAAGGATGCGAAAAGATATGAAACCGACAGGCAAACGCCTGAAATCTGTTTTGCTTGGTGTACTGACCGGCTGTACGTTCCTGACAGGGTGCAGTGATATGGCGGTCAGCCCTGATCCTGCACCCCCGAAAGTGACGGTTTCCGCTGTAACCGATTCGGAGACAAGCACCGAAACCGTTCCCGTAACCACCGAGACTGCAACGGAAGCACACGTCAGCCCGACGGAAATGATCGTCTCGGAACTTGGGGCGCAGATGGATGTGGATGTTTCACTTTTCCGTGACGGCGATGATGCCGGAAAGGTGTTCAAAGCCCCGCTGGAAAAACTGATGCTTCCGGGGGATACCGTCCATTCGTTTACATTCGTCTTTTACGGACCCGATGACCGTGACATAGGAGAATTCAAGGGCGGCTGCGGTATCTCCGTGACCGCAGACTGTCCGTCCGGTGACGATGCAAACTGGTATCAGACGGCGGATTTCACCCGTCAGGCACAGGGTTCTTATCTCGAAGTCACATGGGACGTTCCCGCCGATGTGCAGCCGTACATCGACCCGACAGGCGTTGTGCAGATCGGTTACTGGTGGGGAAATACAGAGTCTGTGACGCTGCGTGAGGTCATCTGCAATTATACCCGCAGTGCCGTCCGTCCCGTGGATTCCACGCAGACCGTCTCCGTCCGCAAGACCCTCAATTACAGCAACGAAGCCACCAAGTCCGTCAGAGTCCCGCTTGGCGATGTCCTTGGGGAAGAGGGCGTTCCGCAGGCGATCACGTTTGACATTTCGGCAGGGAAGGGCTTCAGGAAGTTTACAGGTGCATTCGGCATCACGTCTGGCGAAGATATGTATATGACCGATACCGTGGCAGTACAGACGGCGGACAGCAGTCTTTCCCTGACATGGCTGATTCCCGAAGAGGTCGCCTACAACGTCCCGCAGGATGCCGAGGCAATGCTCGGCTACTGGTGGAGCGAAGCAGGGGATATGACGGTCAATTCCCTGACGGTCAAGTACAGCATCGGCGGCACACCACCTGAACCGCCGCAGGAAACAACGTCCGCAGCGGCGCAGGAAACACCCGCAGAGGTACAGGAGGTGACAAACAGCATGACAGCAGACGGCAATGCGGCTGCACTCGCAGCAAATCTCCGTATCGGCTGGAATCTCGGCAATACACTTGACAGCTATGATAAGTCCGCAGGCAAGAAGGTGGATGAAACGTACTGGGGCAATCCCATCGTGACCAAGGAGCTGTTTGATGCGGTCAGGGCAAAGGGCTTCAATGCGGTGCGGATTCCCGTTTCGTGGACAAATCACCTGAAAGACGACAATACGATTGATCCCGTATGGCTCAACCGTGTGCAGAATGTCGTTGACAGCGCAATGGCAGATGATCTCTATGTTATTCTGAATATGCACCATGATGATTATACATGGCTCGAACCGCTTCACGCACAGGAAGATGCCGTCACGGAAAAATATGTCACCATCTGGAAACAGATCGCGGAACATTTCAGAGAGTATGACACAAGACTGCTCTTCGAGGGCATGAATGAACCCCGTGTGATCGGCTCTGCCAATGAATGGACAGGCGGCACGGCAGAGGAACGTGATGTCATCAATCATCTGCTTGCGGAATTTGTCAAGACCGTCAGGGAAAGCGGCGGACAGAATACCCTGCGGACACTGGTCGTTACGACACACGCCGCTTCGATCACGGATGCGGCTGTCAACGGGCTGCTTCTTCCGAAAGATGATAACCTCATCGTTTCGATTCATAACTATTCCCCGTGGAAGTTCACCACCAAGGATTACCCCGCCGAAAAGATCTTTGACGACAGCGGCAGGGCAGAACTTGACAGACAATTCTCCATGCTGCATGACAAGTTTATCAGCAAGGGCGTTCCCGTCATCATCGGCGAGTTCGGCGCAGAGAACAAGAACAACGACAGCGACCGCAGGGCGTTCTACAGTTATTATGTGGAGACTGCCGCACGCTACGGAATCCCGTGCTTCATCTGGGACAACGGTCTGAAGGATAGCTACGGTCTGATCGACCGCAGGACTTACAACTGGTTTGACGGCGGTATCGCAGATGCAGCAGTCGGTGCTGTGAAGAAATAAACAGAAAAGAGGAAGTCCGTTGTACTTCCTCTTTTTTCTGTGTATGAACATCAGACTTCCTCGAAAACTTCCGAAGCGCCGTTCTGCTGAAAAAGCGATGAGGGTGCAGGGGAATCATTCCCCTACTCTGTATAAGCGACCAGCGGCGCTCGTTCCTCGCTGGCTGTCTGCTTATGCCGAGGGGGGTGGGGGGCGAGTAGCCCCCCAATACCGGTGCAGTGAAACGGTTTATACAATAAAACCCTTTTCACGGAATGTGTCGATGAGCTTGCCGAGAATCTGCGTATTGGTCGAGGAGACGGAGTGCAGCAGGAGAATTTCACCGCCGTGTGCCTGTGCGGTCAGTTTGTCGAGTGCTGCCTGCGGGTCGGGCTGGTCGTCTGTGAGCCAGTCAACGTGCGCCCCACTCCAGAAAATCGTCTTGTAGCCGAGAGACTGCGCCGTCTGCAATGCCGTTTCCGAGTATTCCCCGCACGGACAGCGGAAATACTGCATGGGATAACTGTACTTTTCCACAACGTAGTCATGCAGTGCGGAAAGTTCCTCGATCTGTTCCGCACGGCTCAGATGCGGCAGGGAAGCGTGGGTCATGCCGTGATTGCCCAGCATATGCCCCTCTGCGATCATACGGCGCACAAGTTCGGGTTCCCGCTTGGCATAGTCGCCTGTGAGAAAGAAAATCGCCGTGGCGTGTTTTTCTTTCAGCGTGTCCAGAATGTCAGCCGTGTAGCCGTTTTCATAGCCCTGATCGAATGTCAGGATAATGCGCCTTGTGTCAGGCGTGGTCGCATATGCACCGTATCGGCGGTACTGCGTGTTGAAGTCGAGCGCTCCGAGGGGGACGTTTTCCGCATTGACCTGCGTTCCCTGTCCGTAGCCGATTGCCGTTTCCGCATGAACGGGGAGCGCCGTCAGCAGGGAAGCGCCAAGCAGCGCTCCGATGATCTCTTTTCGCATAACATACCTCTTTTCTGCGGTCGTGCCGCATTCAAAGTATGCGCAGAAAATCCAAAAAAACACCCCTCCGCAAACTTCGGAGGGGTCATGCAGGTATCAGTGTTTGAGATAGGAACGCACAAGGATCTGCAACAGCTCATCACGGTCAATATGCCGGATCAGATTGCGGGCATTGTTGTGTGTCGTGATATACGTCGGATCCTCGGAGAGAATGTAACCCACGATCTGATTGATCGGGTTGTATCCCTTCTGTACAAGCGCATCGTAAATGATCGTCAGAGTCCGCTTGAGTTCAATTTCGCGTTCTTCATTCATGGAAAATGTCATTGTTTTATCGAACATTCTAATATCCCCCTTACGGCAAAATTAACACTGCTTCTATTATAACTGATTCTGCGGTATTTCACAATAGTTTTCTGTCGATTCGTTCTTGATTTCTCCGTTTTGCAAGAATTGAACTGTTTGAATTTGTGCAATGCGCTGTGCTGAATACGGATTATCGGTTGTTGACTGCTTCCGGATAGAGGTCGTGGTGGGTCAGTCTGTCCCATGCGACCTGTTCCCATTTCGTGCCGGGTGCGCCGTAGTTGCAGTACGGGTCGATGGAAATGCCGCCGCGGGGCAGGAATTTCCCCCACACTTCAATATATTTCGGCTGCATCAGGGCGATGAGGTCATTCATGATGATGTTCACGCAGTCCTCGTGGAAATCGCCGTGATTGCGGAAACTGAACAGGTAGAGTTTCAGGGATTTGGATTCGACCATTCTTTCATCGGGAACATAGGAAATGTAGATCGCCGCAAAGTCGGGCTGTCCTGTGATGGGGCAGAGGGAAGTAAATTCGGGACAGTTGAACTTGACGAAGTAATCCCGATCGGGGTGCTTGTTGGCAAATGTTTCCAGTACGGTGGGATCGTAGTCCGTGGGGTACTTTGTGTGACGGTTGGCGAGGAGCTTGAGATGCTCCTGTTCTCTGCCGGTTTCGCTCATGGGTAAATCCTCCTTAAATTCATGATGTCCTCCTTATTTTGTCAGTGCAGGGTCGGCAATGCCGTTTGCGGCAAAGGCAGCCGCCCTGTCACGGCAGGTGCCGCACAGACCGCAGGGCGTTTCACCGCCTTCGTAACAGCTCCATGTCAGATGATACGGCGCTTTGAGCCGCATTCCCTCCGCAACGACATCTGCTTTTGTGCGGGCGACAAAGGGCGCTTCCACACGGAGCTGCTTTCCGCTGCCGAGGAAAATGGCAGTGTTGATGGCGTTGTTGAATTCCTCCGAACAGTCGGGATAGGCGCTGCCCGCCGCATCGTCGGAATGCGCCCCATAATAGATCACCTCACACCCGCAGGAGAGCGCAATGCTTGCCGCCGAGGAGAGGAACAGTCCGTTCCGGAAGGGAACATAGGTGGAAACGGGTTTGCCGTCTGTTTCCGAGAGCTGTTCGGCGTAGCTTTCCTTGGGGATCTCCGCATTGCTGCCCTGTAACAGCGAACAGTCCGATTCCGCAAAGATCTGCGCCAGATCCAGCCGTTTGAGCATCACGCCGTAGTAGTCGGCAACGTCCTGCGCCGCCTGCAATTCCCTGCGGTGCTTCTGTCCGTAGAATACTGCCAGTGCAAGGACTTCTTCTTTTCCGTATTTTTCAATGGCAAGGGCTAAACAGGTCGTGCTGTCAAGTCCGCCGCTGCATAATACCAGTGCTTTCATGTCATCACTCCATAATCAGACGCTGCAACTCTGCATCTGTTTTGAATTTTCCGCGGAATGTCTGTGTGACTGTCCGTGCCGAGGGGTTGCGGATTCCCCGTGCGGTCATGCAGCTATGCGTGCCTGCGACCACAACGCCCACATCTTCCGAACCTGTCGCCTCCATGATGATCTCCGCTATGTCCGTGCCGAGGCGTTCCTGAATTTGCAGGCGCTTGGCTGCCATATCGCAGATGCGGGCGATCTTGCTCAGTCCGATGACTTTATTCTTCGGAATATACGCCACATTGACGTGCATATTGTACATCAGCGCCATGTGATGTTCACAGTAGGAAAAAACCCCGATGTCTCGCACAACGACAGTTCCCGTGTCCTCGTGCGTGTCAAAGAGTTTGCCGAATTTCTGTGCAATTTCATGGTTGGAATATTGTATGCCTTCAAAGACTTCTTCATACATCCTTGCGACCCGTGCGGGCGTTTCTTTCAGTCCCTCACGGTCAGGATCTTCACCGAGGGCGATGAGAATGCCGCGGATATGTTCTTCAATGGCTGCCTTGTCGATCATCGTTACACCCCCCTTTGGTTCGGATCCCAAATGATTTTGTGGAGCTGCAATTGCAGACGGAAACTGCCCATCTGCTGTTCTTTCATGATCTCTGTCATTTCGGCAGGGTCGATTTTCCCGAATACAGGACTGAGATACAGCGGACAGCAGGGCTTGTACTGTGCGGCGATCTCTTTCGCACGGAGTACATCTTCACGAGAACCGCAGACGAATTTGACCGTATCCTGCGCACGCAGCAGGGCGAAATTTTCCGTATACATATGCCGTTCCATGCCGCTTGACGGCAGTTTGTAATCCATCGTGAACGACGGGCGGTGCGGTGTGCAGAATGCCTGCAGCGGGATGGAACCGTTGGTTTCGACTTCCGTCTGCATTCCGAGTTCCGAAAGCGCGGCAAACACTTCCGTGATATGCGGCTGTGTCAGCGGTTCGCCGCCTGTGACCGTGACGTTGTGAATGCCGTGGGCGTGCGCATCGGCGGCAATTGCGGCAATGCGGCTTGCGGTCACGTTCTCGTGGGGGGCATCTGTTCCGCACGCCCATGATGTATCACACCACGCACAGCGGAGATTACACCCCGCAAAACGCAGGAACAGCGCCAGTTCACCTGCTCTCTGTCCTTCGCCGTTGATGCTGATGAAATGCTCGGCAAGCTGAAAGGTATATTCCATGTCACACCTCGTATCTTGCGCAGTTGTCGGGGGTTTCGTAGACGGTGACGGCGCAGACGGGCAGATCATATGCTTCGTGCAGACGTTCAAAGAATGCCTTGGCAAAATTTTCCGCTGTCGGGCGGTATGCCACGGAAATCAGGCGGAAATGTTCTTCCTGCAAGGCGGCAATGGTCGTTTCACGGAGCGTGCCTGTCTCGTAGATCAGCGCATGGTCAAACTCGTCCGCAAGTTCCCGCACGGCTTTTTTGAGATCGCCGAAATCAATGACCATGCCTCGCTTTTCACCGTATTCCTGCAATGTCTCTGCGCTGACTTCGGTTTCCACGACCCAGTGATGTCCGTGCAGATTGGCACATTTCCCGTTGTAGCCGAACAGAAAATGGGCGCTGTCAAAGGCAGCGGATGCTTTCAGAATATACATAGTTCCTCCAAAAAAACGCCCTCCTTGGAGCAGGAGGGCGCAGCAATACTGTGTCAGTCCTGGTTTTGTTTTACGACAGGATGGTACAAACGAACTGTCGGTGAATGAATCACTATTACTACAAATGCGCATTCTTGGCAAAGTATACAAGGCGGCGGGTTGGTATTGGGGGGCTACTCGCCCCCCAAACCCCCTCGGCAGGGCGGTGACCGCCCTGCACCCGCATCGCTTTTGTATATTGTGACAGTCCGCACTCATTTATAGCTTTATTACACAGGGAGCTTTTCGATGATGCCGACTGCGTGTTTCAGAATCGTCAGGGAGTCGGAAGAGTCTACCTTGTTGTCACGGTTGACATCGGCGTTCGCCTGCGCACCTGCATCGAGTTGCTTGGAACCCGTCAGATATTTGTTGATGGCAATGACATCCATAATGTCAACAGTGCCGTCCAGATTGACATCACCGTATTTCACATCGGCAGAATTTGACTCAACGATCTTGTCTGCATCTGTGGGATTGTTGTTTCCTGTCGGCTTGTCGGTTTCGGTGGGCTTTGCTTCGGTGGGTTTATCGGTTTCCGTGGGTTTTGCCTCGGTGGGCTTATCGGTTTCGGTGGGCTTTGCCTCGGTGGGCATCGTTTCGATCGTAACCGGGTCGGACTTGCTCGCACCCTTGCCGCCGTTGAGGTTGGAACCCTCGGACTTGTCATATTCGGAGTAGTACTCTGTCAGGGAAAGTCCCGTGCCGTTGAGTCCCAGCGGGTGCTGGTGGTCAAGACCGATGTACTTGCCCGAACTGCTGGTCTGCCAGAGGGATTCTTCCATCAGGGCATATTTCTTGTCGTCCCAGCTTGAGAACGTGGCATCAAGCAGACCGCCTGTATCACCGGAGTTCGGATTCAGACACCAGAACGTGTGATTGATATGATTGTCAATCATGTAATCACGGAGCAGTTCCATCCAGTGCTGGTTCTTGCCTGCGTCCATGTGACCGCCCCACTCGCCGATCAGCAGGGGAGCAATGTCGTCCTCGTTGATGTATGCCCATGTATCACGCCAGTAGTCGTCAAGCAGCGTATCGGTGGTAAATTCCTTGTCGAACCATGTCTGATTGTAAACGGAAGGACCGTAGTCGTGCGGCGAATAGACGATCTGTGCATTGAGTTTCGCAGAGCCGAGATCCACGGGATGATTCTTGACACCACGGAGATTGCCGCCCCACCATGCGCCGTACCATTTCTTGTCGGCTTCGGTTTTCGGTTCCCAGACATCGGGCGTGTCGAAGGTGTAGCCTTCCTTGGGATACTGCTCAATGCCCTCGATGAGAATCAGCGCATTCGGATTGACTGCCAGAACGGACTTGGCGCACTCCTCGGCGGAATACTTCCAGTTGTTGTGATCAGTGGAGTCGTCCCACTTGGCAATGTCGGACGGGCATTTGTCGCCTGTGTAGCCGCGTTTTCCGTGCGGTTCGTTTTTGAGGTCGTAGGCGATGAGTGTATCATCATTTGCGTACTTCCTGGCGAGCCATGTGGTGGCATCAATCCACTGTTCCCATGTTACGGGAGCGCCCTGATCGCCGGCAGCTTCCTTGATGGTTGCCATGTCATCGGCGGTCTTGCTGGACGGCTCATAGTACCAGAGTTCGTAGTTGTGACCGGAGTTGTGGGAAGCGGGGCTGTGAATGTCCACAAATGCCTTGATGCCGTACTTTTTGCACTTCTGCATAATGACATCAAAGACTTCCATGCTGTTCATTTCCGAGCCGTCGGCGTGGCAGAAATCGGGGTTGAACTTGTAGGATTCCTCGTTCTTGGGATTCAAACCCTCGCACTTGTAGGGTGTGCCGTTCATCCACGAGATAATCAGCTCTGTGGAAATGGGAAAACGAATGACGTTGATACCTCTGTCCGCAACGCCGGAGAGCAGCTTGTCAATGTCGGCGCTCCAGAGACCGTGCGGGAAATTTTCCGTACAGTTCAGACCGAACCAGTTGGCACCTGTGAGCCAGACCTGATTGCCGTCCTTGTCGTAAAGTTTGCTGCCGACAGCGTGGAGCCAGTCGTCGTTGCAGTCATCCACTGCATTTGCCGTGAGTGCAGCCATCGGCACATATGCAGCCATACTTGCAGCCATTGCCAGTGCAGAGGCAGCCGCTGCGAGCTTCTTGATGAGCTTCATAAAAATTCCTCCTCTTTTTAAGATACGAAGCAGAATATGCTACTCCTATTGTACTGCATTTTTCGGGAAATGTCAAGAGGAATGTGACAGATTTGCAGAAAACGGGCAAGTATTTGCACAAAACGGCTTCCCCCGTGAGGGAAGCCGTCAGGTGTTTCACGAAAGCAGAAGCCGTTTGAGCAGTGCCATATCGAAAACGTCGGTTACGCCGTCCTGATTGAGGTCGCAGAGTTCGGGGGCTTTCAGAGTGCCTGTGCCGTGCAGCCACTTCTGAAGAGCGACTGCATCCGCAAGCTCTACACTGCCGTTGTCGTCCGCATCACCGGGGAGGGGTTCGGGGGGTGTAGTTTCGGTGGTGGGTTCCGTGGTGGCTTCTGTGGGCGGTTCTGTCGGAATCTCGACAGGCAGTCCGTACAGTGCGATTTCTGCCACGTTGCAGCAGTATACATCATCCTTGTTGACGTTGTTCTTCGGCGCACCGCTCGGAACGGCATAGCGGACATATCTTGCCTTCACGCCGCCGTCAATTCTGGTGAAATGCATTGCAGCGGAGGGCTGTTCCGTGACGGTGTAAACTTTTTTCCAGTTGCTGCCGTCCTCGGAGACTTCAAAGTAACCATCGACCATGCGGGGTTCGTAGCCGCTGCGGGGGCAGTAGCCGATCGTGCGCAGATCATAGACTTCACCGAGATCACCGCAGACCCAGCCGTCACCAACGCCGTCAAAATAGGTGTTCGTCTTGCCGTCAAATGCCTTGTAGCAGTCGGTGGAACCCTGTTCCTTCCAGCTCTTGGTACCTGTGACTTCCACGGGCTTGAGCAGATCCAGACCGTCTGTCGGGGAGGGCATCTGCTTGCAGCCGTCGATCAGGAACGTGGTGACGGAGTTCGGAGCAAGAGAGACTTTCAGCAGTGTACCGTCCAGAGGCTGTGCGGGAAGTTCTGCCCAGCTTTCGCTGTTGCTCGTGCGGATGACCTGTGCGGAACTGCCGACTTTCTCAAAGCCCGAAAGACGGACGCTCAGATCCTGTGCGGAACCTTCTTTGTTGAACGCAGTCACAACGACTCTTCCTGTTTCGGGGTCGAATGCCGCTACGGTATTGCTGCCCGACCGGAGCATAATCATGCCGGGACGGATATAGCGGGTAAACTGTCCGAATGCGTAATATTTCTTGGTGCAGATGATCTTATTGTTATCGTGATCGGCAACGGCGCAGCCCCAGTAGCCGCCGTTGACATTGACCATGCCCTTGTCCTTGTTGCCGTTCATGCCGTCCTTGGAAATGTGGTTGTCGATGACCTGCCACAGAATCCATGCGGAGGGGTTCAGACCGTTCATATCAATGGTGATACGCTCGGCAAGCCAGAGTGCCGCACCCATTTCGCCGTTGTTCTTGCCTGCGGTAGCGCCGCCGTCCACCTCACTCATCCAGAGGTTCTTGCCTGCTGCAATGGCAGTGTCGCGGAGTTCCTCACGTTTCCAGCCGCCGTAGGTGTGCGTGTCGATACGGTCAACGGCTGCCTTGGCATCGCCCGAAAGCGCCTTGAATGCGTCGATCTGGGTATCAATGGAAGTTTCGTCCGTGCCTGCGATCAGCACATCACCGAGTCCGCGCTGGTTCATGGCACGCTGCAATTCGAGAATGATCTTGGATTCGGAGTTGCCGATGTCGAAATGACAGCCTTCCTGCTTGGGGCTGTTCTTGCCCCAGTAGTTGGTGTACGGTTCGTTCAGTGCTTCAACGCTCTGGACGTGAACGCCGAAATCCTTCTCATAGTGCAGGCAGACTTCTGCGAGATAATCGGCAAAATCGTCATACATATCGTCTTTCAGGTTGTTTGCGCCGGGGTTGTCGCCGCCTGAGGAACAGCCTGATTTTGTCATGTAGTAAGGCGGTGAATTGGAGAACATTTCCACGATCATGTCATCGCCGCAGGCTTCGATCGAACGCAGCAGGACATTGCGCTGTCTTGCGTCCTGATTCCAGTCGTACTCGAATCTGCCGTTTCTCCAGACGGTGTAGCCGGGCATATTGGAGTCGGTGCGGGTGATGTGGTGATGGTTCGGGTCATCGCCGCCGCCGATGTTGAAGCGGGCAATGTTCATGCGGAGTCCGTCATCGCCGTAGAATGCATCGGCTGCCTTCTGTGAAAGCGAATCGGAATAGCCGACACGGTTCGCCCACCAGCAAAGAGAAGTACCCCAGCCTTCAAACACGCCGTTATTGGCAGCGTAGGTCGTATCCGGTGAGATCGTGACCGACGAGGCAGCCGCCGCTTTCTGTGACGGCAGCACCGGAAGTGCAAGTGCCGCAGCACACAGCATACAAGTGATGCGTTTCAGATAGTTCATACTCATTCCCCCAAGAATCTTTGTTGAATTATCATAAAATTTTCGCGAAAGTGCAATTTGTTTTGCACTGTTAACAATATTATAACATCTTATTCGCAAAATGTCAATCAATTTGCAAAATGAATGTAAAAATAGTACTAAAAATAGCAAGATTCTACCGTGATAATCCTCAAACGTCGGCTGATTGTTCCGCCCTTACGGGCGGTGATGTCGGATGTGGCTCCGCCCCAAACCCCGCAAGGGGAGCGTGGCTCCCCTTGACCCCATGCGGTTTTACTTATTTGCAGTTGTGATGCTCCTTTTGCGCACAGCGGGAACAGTCCCCGCCGCAGGAGCAGCTTTTGCCCGATTTTTTTGCCTTGTAGAGCGAACGCACCGCAAGCAGCAGCGCCAGTACGATCAGAACGATCAGAACAATGTCAATCCGGTTCATGTTATCTGCCTCCTAAAGCGACCCCGATCCAGTATACCCCGAATGCGGCGATCCATGCAATCACACACTGTCCGAGCGCAACGGCAACTGCCCACTTTGCACCGAGTTCACGGCGTACAGAGGCAATCGCTGCCACACAGGGCGTGTAGAGCAGGGAAAAGACCAGCATCGCCGATGCCGCTGCCGTTCCCAGCGTCGCCACACCGTCGGGAAACAGAATCTCCATAGTCGAAACAACGCTTTCCTTTGCCAGAAATCCGCCGATGAGTGAGGTCACAATGCGCCAGTCACCAAGTCCGACAGGTTTCAGCAGGGGGGACAGGATACCCGCTACGACCGCAAGAATGCTGTTTTCGGGCTGATCGGTCATGCTCAGACGGAAATCAAAACATTTCAGGAACCAGATCACAATGGTTGCGATCAGAATGACGGAAAATGCACGCTGGAGAAAGTCCTTTGCCTTCTCCCAGAGCAGAAGTGCGACATTTTTCGCCCCCGGCATACGATAGCTCGGCAGTTCCATGACAAACGGCACCGCCTCGCCACGGAACAGCGTTTTCCGATAGAGCAGCGCCGCCAGAATGCCCGCCAGTATACCGAACAGATACACCAGAATGGTGATGAGCCAGCCGTTTTTCGGGAAGAATGCACTGATGAAAAATGCGTAAATCGGCATTTTTGCAGAACAGCTCATGAACGGCGTGAGGAGAATGGTCATTTTGCGGTCACGTTCGCTGGGCATCGTGCGGGTCGCCATGACTGCCGGAACGGTGCAGCCGAATCCGATCAGCATCGGCACAATGCTCCGCCCCGAAAGTCCGATCTTGCGCAGGAGTTTATCCATAAAGAACGCCACACGCGCAATATAGCCGCTGTCCTCCAGTATCGACAGGAAGAAGAAAAGCACCACGATGATCGGCAGGAAACTCAGCACGCTCCCCACGCCCGCAAATATTCCGTCAATAATCAGACTGTGCAGGACTTCGTTTGCGTGTGCCCGTGTCAGCGCCGCATCTGCGATCTCCGTGAGACGGTCGATTCCTGCGGCAAGCAGGTCTTGCAGAAATGCGCCGATCACATTGAAGGACAGGTACGACACAAGCCCCATGATAAGTATGAACATCGGCAGGGCGGTGTATTTTCCCGTGAGAATCCTGTCGATCTTACGGCTGCGGATATGCTCCCTGCTTTCCCTCGGCTTGCGCACGGCGCTGCTGCATACACGGTGAATGTAGGAAAACCGCATATCTGCAATGGCTGCGCTTCGGTCAAGTCCCCGTTCATGTTCCAGTTGCTTTACAATATGTTCGATCGTTTCCCGTTCGTTCGGGTCAAGAGAGAGCTGTTTTGCAATCAGCGGGTCGTCCTCGATGATCTTCGATGCCGCAAATCTGACGGGCAGTCCCGCCTGTTCCGCATGGTCTTCGATCAGGTGCGTGATGCTGTGCAGACAGCGGTGGACAGCGCCGCCGTTATCGTTCTTTTCGCAGAAGTCCTGCCGTATCGGTTTTTCCTGATAGTGAGCGATGTGCATGGCATGGCTGACAAGTTCCTCCACGCCCGAATTTTTCGCCGCCGAGATCGGTACAACAGGTACGCCCAGCATGGCTTCCATTGTGTTGATGTCCACCGTTCCGCCGTTTGCGGTCACTTCGTCCATCATATTCAGCGCCACGACCATCGGCACCTGCATTTCGAGAAGCTGCATGGTCAGGTAGAGATTGCGCTCGATATTCGTGGCATCTACAATATTGATAATTGCATGAGGATGCTCGTCAAGCACAAAATTGCGGGATACGATCTCCTCATTGGAATACGGCGACATCGAATAGATGCCGGGCAGATCGGTGATACTCGTCAGCGGCTGTCCCTTGATCGGACCGTCCTTGCGGTCAACGGTCACACCGGGGAAGTTCCCGACGTGCTGATTGGAACCCGTCAGGCGGTTGAACAGCGTAGTTTTGCCGCTGTTCTGGTTGCCGACCAGTGCAAAGCGCAGTACGGTGTCATCGGGAAGGGGGTCACCGTCGCCTTTGAGGTGGAATCTGCCGTCCTCGCCGAGTCCGGGGTGTTCGGGGGTGATCTTCGGCTGAGGGGCGGGTTTCGTTTTTTCCTCGGCGGGTGCGATGCCGATACAGTCAGCATCAGCTAAACGCAGTGTCAGACTGTATCCGTGCAGCAGAATTTCTATAGGGTCGCCAAGCGGTGCATACTTCACAACTTTGACCTCTGTGCCCGGAATTACGCCCATATCGAGGAAATGCTGCCGCAGTGCGCCCTCTCCGCCCACGTCCGTGATGACGGCGGTTCTGCCGATCTCCAGTTCTTTTAATGTCATTGGAATTTCATCTCCTTGTTAGCTATCACTAACATTATAGCACGCTTCTCTGTATTTGTCAAGGGAAAGTTTACACTGATTACAAAAATACAGCGGCTGGGGCTGGTATTGGGGGGCTACTCGCCCCCCAAACCCCCCCGGCATAAGCAGACAGCCAGCGAGGAACGAGCGCGGCTGGTCGCTTATACAGAGTAGGGCGGTGACCGCCCTGCACCCGCATCGCTTTTTCTATTTTGACAGTCCGTGTTTATTTTGGCACAGGATTACAAAAATACAGCGGCTATTGACAAAGCATACAGAATACAGTATAATGAAATCAGTCCGCAAATTGAAAGGAGTGTGATGAAATGCCGATGGCATTGGAAGTCGAAGGGCTTTGCAAATCCTATGGCAAAAAGGAAGCTGTGCGGAATGTGAGCTTTTCGATCGAGGAAGGAAAAATTTTTGGTCTGATGGGCATGAACGGCGCAGGAAAGACAACGATCCTGCGAATGCTCGCCACGCTGCTGCGCCCTGATCGGGGCGATGCCCGCATTGCAGGACACAGCATCGTGAAAGAACCCGATCAGGTGCGCCGATGCATCAGCTATCTGCCCGATGAGGCGGGCGCTTACCGTACCATGAAGGGGATCCGTTATCTGGAATTCATCGCGGGGCTGTACTTTTCGGACGAGAAAGAACAGGCGGAATGCGTGGAACGGGGAAAAAATATCTGCGGTCTGGGAGAGGCGCTCGATCAGAAGATCAACACCTATTCCAGAGGCATGACACGGAAGCTCGTGCTTGCCCGTACCGTTATGACCCGCCCCCGCCTTGCCATTCTCGATGAGCCGACAAGCGGTCTGGACGTGCTGAATTCTCTGGACATCCGCAAGACCATCCGTCAGTGCACCGTGGAGTACGGCACGGCATTTCTGCTCTCCTCGCATCATATGCAGGAAGTGCATACCACGGCGGACTGCGGGGCGATCATGAAGGACGGGCAGTTTCTCGCAACGGGTACGATTGCGGAACTTCTCTCACAGTATCAGGCTGAAAATCTTGAACAGGCATTTGAAAAGGCGGTGAGGGGCATATGATGAATCTGCTGCGCAAGGAACTTTCCGAACTGATGAACCGACAGACGGTGCTTTCCCTGATCGTCAGCTTTGTGATGATCGTGATGATCGGCACGATGGTGACAAGTCTGATGTCACAGGAAGTCGCAGGCGGGGCGACGGTACACATCATTGATGAGGACAATACACCACTGACACAGAGCGTGATCTCCCTGCTCGAAGAACAGGGCTGCTCCGTGGAGACAGGCTCTGATTTTGAAACAATGGCACAGACAAAGCAATGGACGGAAGCCGTCGTCTTTCCCGCAGGTATGACGGCTGCCTTTGAGAATCACGAAACAGCCGAACTGCCCGTCTACACCGAACTGACAACCACGTCCGCCGTGAAAATGTCCATGACAGCAGGCAGTGCGGAACGGGTCATAGATGCGCTGAAAACGTGCCTTGCCGATCAGTATCTCGATGAGGAACTTTCTTTTCTGGAAAATCCTGTCAAATCGAAACCCTACACCCGTGCCAACGGCGTGACGGTGCAGGTGAGTGCAAATGCGGTCATCACGTCGCTTGCGATGTTCGATCAGGTCATGCCGCTGGTGCTGTTCCTGCTGGTGGTGCTGACGGCACAGACGATCATCACAGCCATCTGTTCCGAAAAGCTCGACAAAACATTGGAAACACTCCTGTCCGCCCCGATTTCAAGGGGAAAGATCATCGGCGCAAAGATGCTGGCGGCACTTCTGGTCTCGCTCCTCTATGCGGCGGTTTACGGGGCAGGATTCCTGTGTTCGATACTCTTTACTGCCGCAAACGGGCAGACAACGGAGAATATAGATATCAGCGGGGCATTTTCGGAAATCGTACAGACACGGACAGCCATTCAGGAACTCGGACTGCAAATGCCCGGTGCGGCATGGGCAGGCGTGATCGCACAGCTCGCCCTGACACTTGCCATCGCTCTGACGGCGGCGATCATTCTCGGCGCACTGACCGAAGATGCCAAGAACGCACAGTATGCCTGTATGCCGATCGTGCTTTGTACGATCTTCCCCTATATGCTTTCCATGGTATCCGATATACGGGGCATGGAAGGCGCTGCAAAGTGGCTGATGCTGGCAATCCCGTTTACCCATACGTTCATTGCCACAAGCTGTATGCGGTTTCATGATTACGCCCTGTTCTGGGGCGGCATGGTGTATCAGGCAGTCTTTCTCGGCGGTGTGATCTGGTTCGCCCTGCGGCTGTACAGTTCGGACATTCTGTTCGTCCACTCCCGCAAACTGCGTGGGAACATGAAAAAAAGTGTCTGATAGCGGCGGTGCAATCCTGTATTGCACCGCTTATTACTTCAAAAACCACGCAGAACAGGGATTTTTCAGCTTTGAAAAAATTTTTGAAAAAATTTGAAAAAAACCTTGACAAATCGAATCTGATGTGCTATAATATAATAGTCGTCAGGGAACAGACAACGAAACGAAATGACGACAGTAAGCGAATCGCGTGGGGGTTTAGCTCAGCTGGGAGAGCATCTGCCTTACAAGCAGAGGGTCACAGGTTCGAGCCCTATAGTCCCCACCACTGGCCCGGTAGTTCAGTTGGTTAGAACGCCGCCCTGTCACGGCGGAGGTCGTGAGTTCGAGTCTCATCCGGGTCGCTTATGCGGATTTAGCTCATCTGGTAGAGCGCCACCTTGCCAAGGTGGAGGTAGCGAGTTCGATCCTCGTAATCCGCTCCAATTGTGGCGCTATAGCCAAGTGGTAAGGCGTTGGTCTGCAACACCATGATCGCCGGTTCAAATCCGGCTGGCGCCTCTTTGTGGTGTCGCAAGACATCTTCCAAAATCGGCTCGGTTGATTGGTGACCGGGCTTTTTTTGTACCCTGACGGGGCTTAACAAAAACAAAAACAGCAGATCTGCCCGTTCAGGCAGGTCTGCTTTTGCTGTCTATCTTGCACCTTTCCGCAGAATCACTGCGCCGACTGTCTTGACCATCAGTTTCAGATCAAGTCCGAAGCTCCGTGTTTTGATATAGCGCACATCGCCCTCGACCCATTTATCAAACTCCACATCGCTGCGCCCCTCGGTCTGACAGATGCAGGAAAGTCCGCCCTTGACAAGCAGTCTGTCCATCTGTTCTGGCGTGTACAGCACCACTTCTCTCGGAAGCGGGGGACGTGGCCCGATAATGCTCATCTGCCCCATCAGCACATTGACAAGCTGCGGCAGTTCATCAATGGAAAGACGGCGCAGAACGCCGCCCAGTCGGGTGATGCGGGGGTCATGATCGTTCTTGAATGCCAGACCGTCTGTCTGGTTTTCTTTCTGTACCTCTGCAAAGCGCTTTTCCGCATCCATGCACATGGTACGCAGTTTATACATACGGAACGGTTTGCCGTTCTTTGTGAGCCGTACCTGCGAGAAAAACGGATTTCCCTTGTCATCTATGTAGATCGCCAGTGCCACAATTCCGATCGGGAGTGCCAGTATTGCCAGTGCGGTGGCAGATGCCGCAATATCAAATGCACGTTTGACGACTTCATACACCACGCCGCCTGCGGGTGTTACCTTGCTGTGACGGAGCGTTTCTTTCACGCCGTCGTACAGAAGGGAGAGCGCACGGTCATCAAATTCAAGAATCGGGTAATTGGTAACGCCGATTTTTTCGCCTTTTCCGGGTATCGTGGGCTGCGGGTTCTTATCTCTCTTCAAGGATTCCAGAAAATCCTGTGTGACCTCATCTTCTGTGAGCAGACGCTCTTTGGTTTCAATTGCCATTATAGCGACCTCCTGCTGTGCGGAAATCCTCTGTCTGCGCATCAGATCTCCCACCGTCATGGATTTCAGATATACCTCATTCTTTTCGTCTTTCCTGTAAGGCTGTTCCGATTTCCCCTACAAAACAACGATGTCAGACATTTTTCGTCCGACGTCATAAAGTCAGAAAAGCTGCCCTGCCCCAGTGAGCGTGGCAGCATCGTTTGCTGTCCGATATAAAACAACTGCCGAAAAGACCTTTTGCGGCAATAAGACAGAACATTCTTCACTTCTTATTTTAAGTATATCATATTTTGCGTGCCGTGTCAAGTGTTTGCGGGCAGAAATCAATTCCAGTGCGGAAAATGAAATGGAAAATCTATACAGTTTGTAATTGAAACCGATGGATAAAAAAAGGGCGAGCCGAAAGACTCGCCAAAAAAAGTAATAAGGATGTAGGATTTATGATATTTTTATTATACCATGTCTTAACCGTTTTGTCAATTGTTTTGGTATAAATTCGGATAACCGCACAAATACGGGGGATGAAATTGTACATATCATACAGTTACTGCGGTTTTGCCAGACCGAAAAGCAACTGGTCGATCTTCTGCCAGTCAGCGGAGGAAATGTTGTAATGTCCGTCGGCATCTGCCCTGATGGAAACGGTGATGCTCTGCGCTTCCAGACAGCCGACGGTTTCCGCATGGCTCTGATAGATTTCCAGCGCCCTTGCGCCCCAGTCGGCTTCGAGCTTGTCATACTGCGGCGTTCCCTCGGAAGCCTTGTAGAACTTTTCGGAAAATTCCTTCCGATAGGCGGTTTCCATGTCGGGCACGGAGACGGTGAACAGGTCAAGCGGTTCGGCTGTGATCGTGACCTGATAGGTATTCCCGCTGCTGACCGCATCTGCAACGGAATATTTCACCTTACTGCGCAGGGTATCCGCAAGCTGTGTGTAGCTTTCGGCGGTTTCGGGCGACAGCTTGGCGCTGTCCACGGATGCCTGATGGCAGAGCTGACTGCACAGGTAGCGGTTCTCATCGTCAATGAGTGCCTGAACTTCTGCATCGGCGGATTTGGTCAGTTTGCGGTAGGTGACATCCTGTCCCAGATAGGTGCAGTCCATGACTGCCTGAACATAATCTGTATAGGTTTTTGCGGCGTTTCCGCAGGCAGTACCTGCCAGACAAAGGACAAATGCGGCTGCCAGTGCTGCGAGTTTCTTTCTCATTCTGCTGCCTCCTCAATTACGGTATCGGTTTCAGTTTCGGCGGTGTCTGCGGAAGGGTCTGCATCGTTTGTCGGATATTCTGCCCATCCGTCTGACACGGTCAGCGGAATGGAATTGCCCTCTGCATCGAAGAACGTGAGGTTATCCAGATACAGGTCGGAAATATTGCCCATGCCCCAGCGCATGATCTGCAAATAGGGCTGTGTCATGGTTTCGTCCCATTTCTTTCCCGAAGCCGCCAGCATGAATCTGAAAGACACATGGCACGCATCCGAACGTTCCAGAACATATTCCTGCAACCCCGAACCGGAATAGTCCGCAAAGCCGTACCATTTGCCGTCGGCGCATTCCGTGCCGCCGCCGCCGCCGATCCAGCCGGGCGCTCTGACGTGTTCGCCGTCCTCATTGACGAAGGCATCCGCCTTTGCTTCGGCATAGAGGTCAAATTCAATGCGGTCAACCAGTCCGAGCTGTTCGGGTGACAGGAGCCTGGAAACATCAAAGCGGATCTTCTGCACGGATTTTTCCAGATTGTCGGCAGTGGTGGTCTGGTCGGTGAGTTTGAGCATATTGTTGCCGTCGATCTGTGCGATGGTGAGTGTACCGTCTGCGGAATCGCTGTCGTCCACGACCAGAACGGCGACTTCCGCACCGATCTCGTCAAAGGTGCAGGCGTTCGGGTCGGCATCGGGAAGGGGCGCATTGGTGGGCGGTTCTGTGATCTCCTCTGTGGTAAGCTCCTCCGCTGTCTCCGCTTCGGATACGGAAGGGGTCACGGCAGTTGTTTCGGGCAGAACGGTTGCAGGCTGCTTTGCGCAGGCATTCAGACCGACCAGAGCCGCCATGAGGACAATGGGGAGCAGTTTTCTTTTCATGGCAATTATCCTTTCTTTTGCGCTAACAAGAGGTAAGAGAACCGCAGCAGCTCTCTTACCTCCTATGAATGAGCAACAAGGTTGCGGGCTGGTATTGGGGGGGCTACTCGCCCCCCAAACCCCCTCGGCAGGGCGGTGACCGCCCTGCACCCGCATCGTTTTTGTGCGTTTTGACAGTCCATGCTCATTTACGGTGCTGTCATTTACAGTTCTACGCCGTTCTTTCTGAGCAGTTCCCGTGCGGTCACAACAGAATCCGTACCCTCCGCATTCTTGACGGGCGCAAATTCATAACTGCGTTCGACCTCATAGGACAGGCAGGATTTCTGCATATGAATCATATCCAGCACCAGAAGCTCGAATTTATAGGCATTCGGAGACTGCGGCTTGACAAGTTCGCCGTTCTCGTCGATATAGGGGACTTTCTTGTTGACGATGTGAACGGGCATGGCGTTGTTCATGATCTCCACGAGCTTGTCCACACGGAACAGATAATTCAGAATGACACCGTAATTATAAGAGAGCCTGCCGTCAGGTTCACGGGAGGTAATCATTTCGGGAGTCATCTCGTAGTATTCCACGATCGAGGGAGAACCGTCCTCAAGGCAGAGAACGCCAACACGTTCCTGCGGGTCAGCTTTGGCAATGACCTTGGAACCGCATTCACAGCCCGAAAGGAGCGTTGCACCGATGAAGCAGGGGTCTGTGATACGCTGGAGAACATTATCCACGGCGAACACGTTCAGCCACTCCACGCCGTCACGCTGAATCTGACCTAAAAGCCCCGCCTTGACCATCGAAGCGAACCAGCCGCCGTTGCCGTTCGGGGAAGTGGCAATGCGCCCTTTCTCTTCGAGGAGGATTTTTCCGTCCGCATCGACAGCGGGAGCCATATCCTGAATGAAGAAATGCACATATTCGGGATTATAGCCGAAATACTTCATTTCCTCAAAAAATTCGCGGGTATCCTCGTCATTCTTTTCGCTGGTCATGATATACAGCGGCACAAATGCGCCTGCCTGCTGTGTGACATCCATCAGATTATGGATGAGACATTCAAATATATATAACTCCCGGTTGACACCGATGTTGAACATACCCTTGGGCTTGTCAAAGCCGAGACGTGTCCCCATACCACCGGCAAGAAGTACTGCGCCGACCTTGCCCTGACGGATCGCTTCCAGACCGGCACTCTCGAAATGTTCGCGGTTTTCGGCGATTTCCGCAAGGGTCAGAGCGCCGAGGGGTTCGAGCTTTCCACGCTGTGCTTCGGCATCCTGACGAGAACGGAACACTTCGAGCAGTGCGGGGTCAAGTGCGTCGATCTGCGCAAGCAGCTCTTCCTGTTCGATGTCTCCGAGCGTGTCGAACCATTTGAGCAGGTGTGCCTGTCCGAGGGTTTCGAGCTTCTGTTTTGCTTCTTTCAAATCCATAAATCATTCCTCCTTTGCGTTATGCATAAAGATATAAATAGTATAGCATATTACGGTGTAAATGTCAAGTGTCGTGTTTGTCGGTTCATCACGGGAAATTTGCATTTTCGGGGATTTTGCGTTCTTTTTGAAAAAGTCCTGTTTGATGAGGAACATGAGGAACAGTGAGGAACATGATGTTCCTCAGAATTATGGCTATATACAGCCGCTTTTCAGAGGTGAGGAACATGAGGAACAAAAAACGTGTTTTCCTAATAGAGAAAAACTTTTTCCCGAAATCTTTCTACAGAATATTTTTCTATATACGCAATGCATATTTTCAAAAAAATGTTCCTCAGTCCCTCACGTAGAAAAAACAACACAATTTCGGGCTTTTTGACACCTGAAAATGAGGAACACCATGTTTCTCACCCGTCAGGGCGGCACATCGGGAGCAAAAAACGGATTGACAAAATGCTTCCTTTTGTGCTATAATACTAATAATGAAATTGTTCGGCAGAACGGAGGGGTATTTTTGAACAATCAATTGATCGTATCCATCAGCCGTGAGTTTGCAAGCGGCGGCAGAGCCATCGCCAAGGCGCTTGCCAAACGTCTTGACATCGGCTACTATGACAGAAATCTGCTTGACGAGATCGCATCGGAAAAACTGGGCGACGTTGAGAAACTGCGGAGATTCGACGAAGTCCCGAGATTTTTCCTGCGGAGAACCGTGCGTGGAATGTCCAGTTCGGCGGCGGAAAATGTAGCACAGATTCAGTTTGATTACATGACAAAGCTGGCAGATTCGGGAGAACAGTTTGTGATCGTCGGCAGATGCGCCGATGAAGTGCTGTCGGAATACAAGGGACTTGTGCGGATTTTCGTGCTTGCGGACGAGGAGAGCAAGATCGACCGTGTGGCGGAGTCGAGAGATTGCAGCCGTGACGAGGCGAGAGGAATTATTCTGCGCCACGACCGCAGCCGCAAGGCGTATCATAATTATTATTGTGAGTACAAGTGGGGCGATTCGCGGGGCTATGACATCACGATCAATTCCAGCCGTCTGGGAATCGAGAAATCCACAGACCTGCTCGAAGCGTACATCCGTATGCGCATAGAAGCACATAATAAATAAGAAAACGCCCGTTTCTGCGAAGGAACGGGCGCTTGTTATTCTGTTTACAGGCACAGCCTGCGGATTTAGCGGAGGAACTGCTGAAAGAAGAAATAAATGTTGAAAACTGACAGAAAAAGCGAAAAAAAGAAGAATTTCTTTTGCAGGAAAAAGCCTTGACAATTCGGAAAAACCGTGGTATAATAATAAAGCTGTCGGACGAGAGAGCGAAGCTGAGGAGTCCGGAAAGCGCTGCATCTTGGGAAAATGAAGAGTCTTTTCAGATTGAAACTTTGCGAGGAGTGAAGCGGAAGAGTCGGGTCAGCCGGTCGGGAGACAAAGAGCTGATGACTTGAAGACGAAACGCTTTAGTGAAGTAAAATCCAAAAAAACTTTGAAAAAAGTTTGAAAAAGGCTTGACAAACTTCCGAAAGTGTGGTATAATAAGTAAGTCGCCTGACGATGAGACTTCAAAAGAAAAGCTCAGAGGGACGACGAAAACTGCATCTTGAAAACTGAACAATGCGAGATATAAAAGGCAAAAAAACTGGAACCCTTGTTGATTCGTTGATTTAATGAATCAATTTGAGAAGTCAGACAAGACTATAAAACACAACAGTAATTGCGAGCGATTCGCAATGAGACAGATTTCGGATCGGGTAAAACCGATTGGAGATACAACTCTATGAAGAGTTTGATCCTGGCTCAGGACGAACGCTGGCGGCACGCCTAACACATGCAAGTCGAACGGTGT
>JAILPP010000130.1 GCA_024699425.1 Oscillospiraceae bacterium
CCCCTGCACGAGGCAGAGGGCAACCCCGGCAAGAACGGCGACGGTTCGGGCGCATGGTTCTGGTGGTCGAAAGAGGGCGCTAAGGTCTACAACGATCTCTGGAAGTACCTCTATGACAAGCTCACGAATGAATACGGTATCCATAACCTGATCTGGGAGCAGAACCTCTATGCATGGTCGGACGAATCCGCCCTCTGGTATACAGGTGATGAATATGTCGATATGGTCGGATTTGACAAGTACAATACGGTGTATAATCGTCACGACGGCGGCGAGACAAACACCCCGAATGAAGATGCCGAAAGCAAGATTTTCTGGCAGCTCGTGGATTTCGTGAACAACGGCAAAATGGTTTCCATGCCCGAAAACAGCACGATTCCGAGCATTGACAATATGCTGATCGAACAGGCGAAATGGTCGTATTTCTGCACATGGTACGACGACGGGGACAAGTTCATCTCCGGTGAGAATTACCAGAACGCCGACACGGTAAAGGATATTTTCCAGTCGGATTACTGCATCACCCTCGATGAGCTTCCCGCAAATCTCTATCAGTTCGACGGCAAGGCAGATGAACCCCAGACCGAAACCAAAGCGGAAACCGAGACGAAAGCGGAAACCGAAACCAAGGCAGAATCCGAAACTAAGGCAGAATCCGAAACCGACACCGCAACAGAAAACTATGACCCCACCGCACATGATACGTTCGTGTACGGCGATGCCAATGAGGACGGCACGGTCGATATTCTCGATGTCATTGCTGTCAACAAGTATCTCCTCGGCAGCAGAGAACTGAAAGGCTTGGCATTCGATGCGGCAGATGTCAACACGGACGGCACGGTGGATTCTTCCGACTCCATGAACATTCTGAAATATTCTGTCGGCATTTTCAAATCGCTCCCCGTGCAGAAGTGAAAAACTGCCGCCGAGTTTTCAACCGACTGTTGGTGAAAAAGTGGAAAAGAAAAGTCCCTCTTCTTCGGAAGGGGGGATTTTTTATGCAAGTTTCACACGCATACTGCTTTTTCAGAGGAAAAATTGCAGGATTTTGTATGTTTTTTTAAACTTGTCTACTATCTGTAAAGCAAAATTCGACTTTTTTCAACATTTCCCATACAAGGCTTGTCTGCGTGATTTTTCCACCGTTTCAACAGAGTTTTCAACTTTTACAGTCACGCGGATTCGAGATTTCCACGAGGTTTTCAACTTGCTGTGGAAAGTCGGGTGGAAAAATTTTACTACGTTTTGTATACAGAACATATTTTTGCCCATGCTAACAACAAATCATTGCACAGGAGGTCAATCATGCTGAAAGGTGTCAATCACAAGGTCATTGAAGTCCGTCAGCCGGACAGTCTGTATTTTGAACGTGCCGTTTTCTACCTGCGCCCCGAAGTGGACGACCTGCCCCCGTCGGCACTCTCCGAAACGGAACACTTCCTGCACACCCGCAGACCGTACCGCTTCCGCACAGGCGGGCTGTTCTGGTTCGCACTCGGTGCAGTTTCCGCAGGCGGCATCTGCTTCTTCCTCACCCGCTGAAATCCGGAATACGGCATAACAAGTTTTCACAGATTCCTGTAAAAGGCTTGTATTTTTTAATTTTCTATGCTATAATGTTAGAGAATGAGTTTTTGCTGTTGCACAAAGCGATGAGGGTGCAGGGCGGTCACCGCCCTACTCTGTATAAGCGACCAGCCGCGCTCGTTCCTCGCTGGCTGTCCGCTTATGCCGAGGGGGGTGGGGTGGACTTCCCACGAGGTGGGGAGATGTCCGCAAGGACAGAGGGGACGGGGGCGTTCGCCGAGTAGCCCCCCAAAAAGCCCGCCGCCTTCTGCAATTTACTCCCCTGAAAGGTGAACAATATGACAGAGAAAGAAAATATGATTATCGGAAGAAATCCCGTCCGTGAGGCGCTCCGCAGCGGTACGCCCATTGATACCCTGTACATCAGCCAGAGCGCTGGCGGACTTGGAGAAATGATCGCCCTCGCAAAAGAACAGGGCGCTGTCGTCAAAACCGCCGACGACCGCAAACTTTCCCAGCTTGCAGAGGGCGGCGTGCATCAGGGCGTTGTCGCTTTCGGGGCGGCAGCATCTTATGCAAGCCTTGACGACCTCCTCGCCGTCTCCGCACGGAAAGGCACAAAACCCTTTCTCATCCTCTGCGACGGCATCGAAGACCCCCACAACCTCGGCGCAATCATCCGCACCGCCGAGACCGCAGGCGCAGACGGAGTTATCATTCCCAAACGTCGCAGCGCTGCACTTTCCCCCACTGTCTACAAAACTTCCGCAGGGGCGGCAAGCTGGCTGCCCGTTGCCCGTGTGCCCAATCTCGGCGCTGCCATCGACCGCCTCAAAGAAGCGGGCGTGTGGATCTACGGCACCGATATGAACGGTTCGCTTTATACCGAAACCGCCTTTGACGGCGGCGCTGCACTCGTCATCGGTTCGGAAGGGGACGGCATGAGCCGCCTCATCCGTGAAAAATGTGATTTTCTCGTCAAACTCCCCATGGCAGGGAAAATCACCTCCCTGAATGCTTCCGTTGCAGCAGGCATTTTTATGTATGAGATCGTCAGACAGAGATCTATGAGAGGATGAGTTTACATACCTATGGAACAGAATCAGCGGGATTTCCGGAATGTTCACTCCGATTCGGAACAGATGCCGATGCGTGTCAATGTCCCCTCCGGACAGCGACAGGAGCCGTCCGAACAGTCCCCCGTGCATAATTACTCCGATGATTCGCCGAAAATCCGCCGCATGAGCGATTCCACCCGTGCCCGTGAGATCGAGCGTATCAAGAAGAAAAATAAGAAAAGCGTCAGCCTCACTTCCCCCCTCGAAGAGCAGACCTATGAAAAAGAACGCCCCGAAGGGGATTATATGTTCACCCAGATTCACGGCGCAAGACGTGCCCAGAAACGCCGCAAAGTCAAACGTACCCCCGACCTCACCGCCGCAGGTACGGAAACGATCCATCTCGATCTGAAAGATGTCGTCAAGGTCAAAAAGTCAACCGACCCCAACCCCGTACAGCCGATCGACATCAAACCCGCACCCCGTGCGCAGAAAACCAGCATTGATCTCTCCAATACCGCCGTTCTCGACCCCAATGAGATTGATGTCAGCATCAAACGCTCCAAGGAAGAGGCGGACGAACTCAACCGCAAACGCCGCGAATTTCTCGACAAAATGGAACTCAGCAGCGTTGCCGACATCCGCAGTGACATTGACGAGCTGCGCAGTGCGATGATGTTCCGCATTTTCTCCCTCATCGCCGTCTTTCTCATCAGTACACTGATCGCCGCAGGCGGTTATCTCGGCATCCGCTGGGTGCAGGACATTCCCCCCATGCTCAATGCAATCATGCAGTTTCTGCTTGCAATGGCTGCCGTCGTGGTCTGCACGCCCGTCCTGAAAAACGGTCTGCGCCGTCTGCTTTCCCTACAGGCGGACACGGACAGTCTCGCCGCCGTTGCCTTTCTCAGTTGCACTGCCGTCACCGTCGTCAATGCGGTGTTCTCCGTCATCAAAGCGGAAACATTCCCCTGCTTCCTCCCCTGTGCGATTCTGACGCTGCTCCTGCATTCCGTGGGTAAAGTCCTCATCATCAGCCGTGAACTGACCAACCTGCATCTGGCAACCACACGGGAAAACTGCTGCGGTATGTTTATCGTCGAGGACGAACAGCGGGCGGATTCCCTCGCAAGAGGCGTTCTCGGTGACTTCCCCATCTTGGCTTCCCTGCGGCGGACAGATTCCCTGACCGACTTCCGCAAATATACCTACTCCGCCGACCTCGCCGACCGCTTCTGCCGCATGACTGCGCCCCTCATCACACTCGGTGCGATTGCCGCTTCCGTCCTGCTGACCATTCTCAAAGCAAAAAATGTCGGCTACGGTCTGGAACTCTTTTCCATGCTTGCCGTGGCTGCCAGCAGCGCTTCCATCACATTCGTTGTCAATCTGCCGCTGTTCAATGCCACACGCAGTATGGCACGCAACGGCGCTCTGATGCTCGGTTATCAGAGTGTGGACGATTTTTATGACACCAATGCCCTCATGATCGACGCTTCGACGCTCTTTCCCGGACGTTCCGCTTATCTTGCGGGCATGAAGCTCTTCTCAAACGTCAACACGGACAATACCCTCCGTGCCGCTGCAAGCCTTGCGGCTCATGCGGGGAGCGTGATCGGGTCGGTGTTCAGCGATGTGTTTGAAAACGGCGATACACGCCTGTTTCCCGTGGAAAATTACGTCTACGAGGATTCGCTCGGACTATGCGGCTGGATTCACAGCCAGCGTGTCCTGCTCGGCAGCCGTGACCTGATGACGGCACACAACATCGAAGGACTTCCCTCCCGTGCCCGTGAAGCCGAAATGGTCGGACCCAATCAGGAAGCCGTCTATCTGTCCGTTTCGGGCAATCTGTCTGCGATTTTCTTAGTAGAACTGCGTGCTGACCGTTCCGTGAAATTCTGGACACGGCAGTGTGTGCGGCATAATATCTGCCTGATCCTGCGCAGCGTTGACCCGATGATTACCCTTAACCGTGTGGAAACGACTTTCGAGATCCCCAACGGAATGCTCAAGATCATTCCCGCCAGAATGCACAAGGAGTATGACAAGGAAACCGCCCCCGTGGAACATATGAGCGCTTCCATGGCTTGTACAGGCAGTTTCGCAAGTGCGGCACAGCTTATCATCGGTGCGAAAGTACTCCGCCGTGCGGCGACACTCGGCGTATTCGTGCAGGCAGTCGGCATTCTGCTCGGCATCGGTCTGGTACTGCTCGAAGCCGTCCTCGGTCTGGGACTGACCCCCGCATGGATGCTGATTTTTCAGGGTGTCATGTCCGTTATGACATTGATGAGTGTCAATATTCACAAAACGTACTAATCAAGCCGGTTTCAGGAGGCGAAAGGCAATCTTGTTTGACTGCCTTTCGCTTCCGCTGTTTGCGGAAGGAGAATTATTATGCCCGATATGCCAAGACCCCGCAGAGACCCCTCGGAATGGGCTGCCTTTCCGCCCGCCGAAGAGCCGACACCTGCGCCCCCGCAGGGATCTGCCGTCAGTGAACCCGACACCGCCCCGTATCCCGAACAGGACAGCCTGCCCGAACCTTCCCCCTTTCCCTTGCCGCAGGAACCGACCCCCACGGGACGGCAGCGCTATGTCACCGATACCCAGCCCATGAACATCCCCCCCGATGCCTACCTTGAACAGTACGGCGAGGACAGCGGCTATGAAGATATTGGCATTCCCGACGGCTATGACCCCTATGACCCGCCCCGCCGTCCGAAACGGAAACGTTCCTCACGCAAACCCGATTACATCTCCGAAACACCGAAACGCTCACGCCCCGCACACAAGTCCCGCCGCCGCAGAAGTTCCTGCCTCGGCAGACTGCTCCGCTTTGTACTGGTTTTGGCTGCAATCGTGTTTGCGCTGTATTCCGTGCTTTCGCTTGCACTCATCTCCAAACTCGATACCGTCCCCCGTGCGCCCCGCACCGTCACAACCGGTACACTCGGCAACGCCCGCTACACCAGAAGCGTTCTCCTCATCGGGACGGATTCCCGCAACATCGCTCAGGAACGTGGAAATTCGGATACCATGATCCTGCTCACGTTCAATGATGCGTCCCATGAAGTCTATCTCAGCTCGTTCCTGCGGGATACCTATGTCGATATTCCCAACAGGGGCTGGGACCGTCTCAGCGCCGCCTATTCCTACGGCGGTCCCGAACTGCTCATGGATACGCTCGAATGGAATTTTGACCTCAGCATTGATGATTATATCTGCGTCAGCTTTGCGGGTTTTGCCAATATCGTTGATTCTGTCGGCGGCGTGCAGCTCCATCTCACCGATGAGGAAGCACAGGCAATCAACGATATTCTACAAAATGAAGTCAATGACCTGCTCGGTGATGCACAGGAGGACGGTTTGCTTGACTCTGACGGCGATCTGCTCCTCACGGGAAAACAGGTGCTTTCTTACATCCGCACACGCTACGCCGAAAACGGCGGTTCCGATCACGCCCGACGGGAAATTCTCGAAAAACTCGGACAGAGCATGAAACAGCGGGCGGCTCAGGCTGTCCCGCAGCTCATCACCTCTGCAAAGCCCGGCATTACTACCAATATGACAAAATCAGAATTGTATCTGCTTTCCCTTCGTCTGCCTGTCGCTTTCTTCTACCCGACAAGACAACAGCAGATTCCCGCCGACGGTACATGGTCGCCTGCCGATGCCAACGGCTCGACCGTCATAGAAGCCGATGCCGATGCCAACTACCGTGTCCTCAAAAATACCGCCTACGCTATGAGCCGTAATCAGGAGGATTCCAGATGAAACATACTGCCGCTGCCGCATTCGTGCTGCTGCTTCTGCTCGGCGGATGCGGCGCAAAGAAAAAAATTGACCCCGTTCCGACCGAACCCGTCACGGAAGAAACCATCACCGCCCTCACCGAAGCGACTGCCGCACGTCCCGTTGCAGAACGTGTGGCGGAACTGAAATCTGACGGGGATACTTATTTATTTGATGAACAGAACGTCCTCTCCGATGAGGAACGTCAACAATATAATGATTATCTCGGCTATCTGAGCCGTTCCCGTCTGCTGTGCGCCTCGGCGGTCATCACCGATTCCCTCGGCGGCGTATCTCCCGAACAGTTCGCAGAGAACTATTTTCAGACGCTGTTCGGGGACGATGCGGCGGGATTTCTGTTTCTCATCAACAATGACACGAATCAGGATTATTTCTACTGCACCGATGCCTGCAATTCTTTGCAGACAGATGCACAGGCGGCAATCGCCGCGGCAACACCCGCCCTTGTGGAAGGACGTTACGCCGAAGCGCTCGAAATCCTGCTGCCTGTCGGGGAAACGCTCTCCGACCGTGTTTTTGATTACGGCGGTCTGCTGACGGACGAACAGGCGCAGAGTCTGCAAACCCTTGCACAGTCGCAGGAAAAGCGCAGCTGCGTGCTGTTCCTGCGCAATCTGCCCGGCGAAGAACCCGCCGCACCGCCCATGCCCGAAACACTCCCGCCCGAAATGACGGACGACAGCGAAACCCTCCCCGATTCCCCCGAAACCGAACCCGAACCGTCCGAAACTGCCGCACCGCCGTCCGATGCGCTGATCGCCTATGCCGGTTCCATGCGGGACAAGACAGAAGCCGATTCCCTGCTCGTCATA
>JAILPP010000135.1 GCA_024699425.1 Oscillospiraceae bacterium
CCATGCCGATCACGGAAGAACTGTATCATCTGCTGTTTGAAAACGGCGACGTGCGGGAGTCGATGCGCAAGCTCATGGGCAGACCTCGGAAACATGAGTGCGAACGTTATACCACGCTGGAACAGCTCGATCTGCCCGAACGTGCGCCCGGAGATGAATACTGATGGGCAGGCAGCACTGGAAAGGCTCTGTCCTGATGGCACCTGTGCCGCCGGCGCTCGTCACCTGCGGCAGCAGTGAAAAACCAAATATTCTCACGGTCGCATGGACGGGGATCGTCTGCACACATCCGCCTGTCACTTATATTTCCGTGCGGCCGTCACGGTATTCCTATCCCATTCTGCTTGAACGGGGGGAATTTGTCATCAACCTGCCCACTTCCGCAATGGCGAAAACAGTCGATCTCTGCGGCATGAAAACCGGCGCAGAGGTCAACAAGGCGAGAGTCTGCGGACTGACACTTATTCCCTCGGAGACGGTCGCTGCACCTTCCATTGAGGAATGCCCCGTTTCCCTTGAATGCCGTGTCACGGAAACAAAGGCACTCGGTTCGCACACGATGTTTTTAGCGGAAGTCACGGCAGTCTCCGTTGATGAACGCTTCATGGACAGCAAGGGCAAACTGAATCTGCAACAGGCGGGGCTGCTTGCCTACGCGCACGGAGAATACTTCGCTTTAGGTCGAAAATGCGGGGATTTTGGCTTTTCCGTGCGGCGCAGGAAAAAACATTCTACATAACGGAGGACTGCCTATGCTTGGAAAAACGCATATTGCGGCAGGCGTTACGGCTGCGCTTCTTCTGCTGCATCCGACAACGGTGCTTGGAATCGGGGCGGCTGTCGCAGGCGGGGCGCTCGGTGGGGCGGTCTGCGATATTGACTGCAAAGGTACAAAACGCAGCCGTGATGCCATCAAGGGCGGTGTGATCGCTGCGGTCTGTATTGCAGTGGTCATTGCGGTCGATCTGTATCTCGGAAACGGATTGATTAACGCCATACGGAACACGGTCGGGACACAGCTTCTCTGCGGGTGCATCGGGTTTATTGCCTGCTGTTTCTGGGGGGCGCTTTCACCGCACAGGACATTCACCCATTCGGCGGTGGGATTGTTCCTGATGAGTCTGTGCGTGTGGCTTGTCTGCCGTCCTCTGGGGGTGGCAGTCTTTGCAGGAATGATTTCGCATATCCTGCTCGATCTGCTCAACCGTCGGCGTATTGCTTTGCTGTATCCGCTGCGAAAACCTGCATTTTGTCTGCGCCTGTGCGATTCGGACGGCGTGGTCAATCGTGTCCTTGCGTGGGGATTTACAGCGGTCAGTGTCATACTGCTGTTGTATTTCGGCTCGAAAGTGCTTACGGGCAGATAGATTCCCGCACGGAGAGAAATTTTCATGCACGGAGAAAAAATTCCGTTTTCCCCTTGCATTTTCCGACAGGATATGGTATAATGAGAAAAGGAGCTTTGCTCGACATTTCAAAGGGAGGTAGATACACATGAAGCACATTATGACCATCAACAAGGCTAATCTCAAGGAGAGCGCTGCGAAGGGCGGCTGTGGCAACTGTCAGGCATCCTGCCAGTCTGCCTGCAAGACTTCCTGCACGGTTGCGAACCAGAAGTGCGAGAAGGACGAAAAGTAAACCGTATTTTCTCCGGTGACTTTTCGGAAGCGGTGCTGCCGTTTCCTGTCCGCAATGCCCCCAATGCCTTACGGCAAAGGGGGCAATGCTGTGTTACTGTGTTTTCTGCCGCATAACGGCTGAAATTCCCGATATAAAGGAGATTACCATGATTCATAAATATTACCTCGGCGGTCTGTACATCGTTTTGGATGTCAACAGCGGCGGCGTTCATATTGTGGACGAGATGACCTATGATCTGCTCGATCACGTTGCACCGCCCTTTGCGGAGGAATGTCCGCAGGACGTGCTGGAGAAGCTCTCTGACAAATATGATCCGCAGGAGATCGCAGAATGCTATGCGGAGATCGTTTCCCTCTATGAGGAGCGTATCCTCTTTTCTCCCGATGATTACGAGAAGTATGCCAGATTTACCACGGCTTCACCGATCAAAGCAATGTGCCTGCATATTGCCCATGACTGCAATCTGCGCTGCAAGTACTGCTTTGCCTCTACAGGCGATTTTGGCAAGGGACGCAAGCTGATGCCCGTGGAGACAGGTAAGAAAGCAATTGATTTCCTGCTTGAAAAGTCCGGCGACCGCAAGAATCTCGAACTGGATTTCTTCGGCGGCGAACCGCTGATGAATTTTGATGCCGTCAAGGAGATCGTCCGCTATGCCCGCAGCCGTGAGGCGGAATTCGGCAAGCGCTTCCGCTTTACGATCACAACAAACGGCGTTCTGCTCGATGATGACAAGATCGACTTCATCAATCAGGAAATGTCCAATGTCGTGCTGTCTCTGGACGGACGGAGAGAAGTTCATGACCGTATGCGCCCCGCTGTCAACGGCAAGGGAAGTTATGACGTGATCCTGCCGAAGTTCAGAAAACTTGTGCAGCAGCGCAGCCGTGACAAGGACTGGTATGTGCGGGGAACGTTCACAAAGTTCAATCTGGATTTCTCCGAGGACGTGTTCAGCCTGCATGATGCGGGGTTTGACCAGATCTCCGTGGAACCTGTCGTTGCCGATCCCAAGTATCCCTATGCTCTCACGGAAGAGGATATTCCCGCAATTTCTGCGGAATATGAGAAACTGGCACAGCGCCTGCTCGAAAATGACCGCAAGGGTCAGCATTTCAATTTCTTTCATTTCATGATCGACCTCGATCAGGGTCCCTGCGCTGTCAAGCGTCTGCGGGGCTGCGGCTGCGGCAATGAATATGTCGCTGTCACACCGGACGGGGATATTTTTCCGTGTCATCAGTTCGTCGGCAATGACGATTACAAGATGGGCAACCTTGATGACGGAACGTTTGACACCGAAATGAAGGAACGCTTCGCACAGACCCATATTTACAATAAGCCCGCCTGTCGGGAGTGCTGGGCGAGATTCTATTGCTCAGGCGGCTGCAATGCCAATAACTACCAGTACATGGGCGACGTACTGAAAGCGCACACCCTCTCCTGCGAGTTTGAAAAGAAACGTGTGGAATGTGCGATCATGCTTCAGGCAATGCGCTCCCTCGATCAGGGCGATGCAGAGTAAATGACAAAAAGGGAAAACGCTGAATCAGGCGTTTTCCCTTTGTTTTATTTTGCGGGGAGTGCGGGAATGATACCGATGACATGTTTCAGAAGTACCAGACTGTCGTCAGAGGTGATATCCTCGTCGGCGTTGACATCGGCATTCTTCTGCGCATCGGGGCTGAACGTATTCGCTCCGACAAGATACTTGTTCAGTGCGATCACGTCAATAATGTCAATCGTATCGTCTAAGTTCACATCGCCGCATTTCAGGGTTTTTGACGATGTTGCGGACGTGGTGTCCTGCGTAGGCGGTGCAGTTGTGTCCTGTGCGGCTGCGGGTGTGATCTCCGCTAAACTCGGATGCACGTCACCCCACCAGTCCCACACATTTCCCTGACGGTACGGTTCTACACGTTCGTCATTTGTCCATGTGAATACATTATCATACAAGTGCCCTTCCTCATAATACCAGCGGGCAAGGGAAATGATCTCATCGGGGTAGTTCTTGTAGTAGCCGTCATCTTCCCCCGTGAAATTAGACCAGCCTGTGTTGAAGCCCTTGAGTGCGCCCCGTGTCACCTGATAGCCTTCGAGTCCGTCTGTGGTCATTGCCACGACACAGAAATGCATGATCTTCCGTACACCCATATGATCGGATATGATGCCGTCATAAAATGTATTTTCGGCAAGGGAGTACTGGAACATTTCGGGCACGTCCTCTTCTTTCATAAAGGTCGGGTCGGCATCGGCAAAGGCGGTCACGGCAGTCTGCAATGTGCCGTAGGCATGGGCGGAACTTACGCCGAATCCCTGACTCTGCGCTGTTTCGATGTCTGCACCGTCACCGTTGCCGCCGAGGGTGCTTTCTCTCGTACCGACACCAAGGAACAGGGCATAGACCTTTTCACGCTCCGTCTGTCCCGTGCGGGTGGAGATCAGATCCCAGTGTTCGTCAATTTCCTTGTAGAGTGCATACTTGACTTCCTGCACGGTCATTTTGTGATTGATCGCGCGGATCTCTTCGGTGGAGGCGTTCTCCGGCGTGTTGCGTTCACCGTAATTGAACGGGTTGCCGACACCCTCTGTCTGCACGTCACGGGAAGGGTCGTGGGCGATCTCGTCCGAGGCATGGACGGGGAACGTACTCAGCAGAAGAAGTCCTGCTGTGAACAGGGAAATCATTCTGCCAAAACGGGAATGCTTCATACAATCATCTCCTTACGGGTGTTTCAGGTGTATTTTCGGACGGGCGATCAGCGATTCAAACTGGCGGAGCTGACGGGATAATGCCGCTACGGGCAGTCCCACCACGTTGAAATAATCGCCCTCGATCTCGCGGACGAGAAGAGAACCTTTTCCCTGTATGCCGTATGCACCCGCCTTGTCGAACGGTTCGCCCGTGTCAAGGTAGGCTTCAATTTCGGCATCGCTCAGGGGATAGAACGTGACAAGCGTTTCGGTTGTGAATACCGTGGTCTGCTTGCCGTGGTACAGCGAACAGCCCGTCAGAACGGAATGCGATTCACCCGACAGCGCCCGCAGCATACGGTGCGCATCGTCACGGTCTTTCGGCTTTCCCATGATCTCATCGTTCAGAATGACGATCGTGTCACAGCCAAGAACGGTGTCATCGGGAAAGAGTTTTGCGGCGGCGGCGGCTTTCAGGTCAGCAAGATAGGCGGCAGCCATATCAGTCGGTATTCCGTCCGGGAGAGTTTCGTCTGCATCCACCGGACTGACCGTGAAATCTTCTGTGATACGTTTCAGAAGTTCCTGCCGTCTTGGGGAACCGGAAGCTAAAATAAGACTCATTTCAGCAGCTCCTTCGGGTCATAGTCGGGGGTGAGAAGCAGATTTTCATTCTCGGCAACTTCCATGCGGTACTGTTCCTGCCATTCCTGCGGCGTGAAATCTTCCACGGATACGGAAATGTGTGTCGGGTTGCAGCCGATTGCTTCGACAAGGGCGGCTGCCAGTTTTTCAGCGGCTGCCTGTTTCTGCTCAGGCGTTCTGCCTTTGAGCATTTTTAATGTGATGTGCGGCATAGAGATCTTCCTTTCGTATGTTTTTGGGGATATTTTCCTAAGATTTAGGTTCATGCGTGCCGAATTTGCGTTCGGTACCTGTTTTCAGGCGCTGTATGTTCTCATGGTGGCTGATGATGACAGCAGCACCGATGAAACAGACCAGACCTGCGTGAATCAGAATGTCCGAGAGCTGCCATTTTCCGCCGTCACACCACATCTGCAATGCAAATGTCACGATCGGCGCACAGGCGGCGGCTGTGATGGACGAGAGGCTTACATATCTGGAAATTGCCAGAACAACGGCAAAAATACCAATCAGAATCAGAAACATTCTCCAGTCCAGCGCAAGGAAAATGCTCGACCCGACCAGTACGCCCTTGCCGCCCTTGAAACCGTGGTACAGCGGGAATACATGACCCAGAACTGCACCGATGCCCGCAAAACAGCCGATCATGAACAGATCTGCCGTGCTGCCTGTGAGTGCGGCGGCAAGAAGTCGGCTCAGAATGACCGCAATAACACCTTTGGACAGATCACCGACCAGTGTCAGAAGCGCACAGGTCTTGCCGAAACAGCGAAGTGTGTTCGTCAGTCCCGCATTGCCCGAACCGAATTTCCGCACGTCCTCGTGTTTGAGAAGCTGCACGAACAGAATTGCGGAATTGATACTGCCGAACAGATAGCCGATCACGGCGGCAATGAGAATCGCAAGAAAGATCATGTCACTGCCCCCTTATGCATCCTTTCGGTCACGTTCACGCACGATCATGCGCACGGGCGTTCCCGACAGCCCGAAGGTTTCACGGATCTGATTTTCCAGATAGCGCTGGTAGGAAAAATGGAACAAGTCCGCACGGTTGACAAAGCAGACAAATGTGGGCGGCTTGGTCGATGCCTGTGTCATGTAGTAGATTTTCAGACGCTTGCCCTTGTCCGACGGCGGCTGCACTCTTGCAACAGCATAGGCAAGCACATCGTTAAGCATTCCCGTGGTGATGCGCATCGCATTTTGTTCGGCGACGTTCTTAATCATACCGAACAGCTTGTCAACACGCTGTCCTGTCTTGGCAGAGATGAAAATGAACGGCACATAGCTCATGAACGAGAAATCCTGTTCCAGTTTTTTCTGATATTCCTGCATGGTCTTGTCGGTTTTGTTCTCGACGGCATCCCATTTGTTCACGGCGACGATGCAGCCCTTGCCCTGTTCGTGGGCGTAGCCTGCAACTTTGGAATCCTGCTCGGTGAAGCCCTCTACGGCATCAATCATGATAACGCAGACATCGGCTCTGTCCACCGCCATGTAGGCACGCAGAACGGAATAATGTTCGATCTTTTCCGTGATTTTCGACTTGCGGCGGATACCTGCCGTGTCGATAAAGACAAAACGTCCTTCTTCACGGTCGATGATCGTATCGGTTGCGTCACGGGTCGTTCCCGCAATATCGGAGACAATGACACGTTCCTCGCCCGCAATGCGGTTGATGAGAGAGGATTTTCCCGCATTCGGTTTTCCGATGACGGCAACCTTGATGTCGGTTTCGTCGTAATCGTCAATATCCTCTTCCGGGAAGAGTTTGACAACTTCGTCCAGCATATCGCCTGTGCCGTGACCGTGGACGGAAGAGATCGGGAACGGGTCGCCCAGTCCCAGATTGTAAAATTCATACACGTCAAGCGGTGTTTCTCCGAGCGTGTCACATTTGTTGACGGCAAGAATGATCGGCTTGCCCGACTTCTGGAGCATATCGGCAACCGCATAGTCATTGGCTGTGACTCCCGCACGGACATCACAGACCAGAACGATCACATCTGCGTGGGAGATGGCAATTTCTGCCTGCCGGCGCATCAGCGTCAGCATTTTGTCGTCCTCCTTCGGTTCGATGCCTCCTGTGTCTACGACCATGAATTTATGCCCCCGCCACTCGCATCTGGAATAAATGCGGTCACGGGTCACGCCGGGCGTATCCTCCACAATGGAAATTCTCGCGCCGACGAGCTTATTGAACAGCGTGGACTTTCCGACATTCGGTCTGCCCACAACTGCGACTACTGGTAACGGCATGGTTTGTCTCCTTTCTGTTTGTAATGCGGCAATCCGGAATCAGATCTTCGGGACGGGCTGCGGACGGTGGTCGTCCAGTACGGCTTCAGGGTGACGCATCAGGTCTTTCATCTTTTCCGGATAATAGTACAGGCGGAAACCGTCAAGGTTGCGGCGTGCCTGTCGGACGTATCGGGTATTCAACTGCACCCATGCATCCTGTGTGTTGTCTACGTTCAGGAAATAACGGAATCCGTGATTGTACAAAAGCCTGAATTTTTCGGTGTCCTCATACGCATCGTGGTAAATATTCGATGTGATGTCCGCACCGTAGGGATAGATCAGAATGTCACTCCCACCGACAACACTGCCGATACGTTCTTCCCAGCGGTTGGTGTCGTATTCGATCGTGCTGTAACTGCTCTTCGTGAAATTGATATGCCCGTAAGAGTGAGAGGCGATCTCGTAACCGCTGTTCCGCAGGGCATCGGCAACGGCTGAGGCTTCTTTGCATTCCTTCTCAAAGTCAGGGGAATCGGGGTTGTCTACCGCACGGTAGCCGAATACGCCTTCGTATCCTGTGACGGCTATGACAGCCTTTGCCCCGTTATAGGAAAAATCAGGGTGCGCTTCGACAAATTCATCCAGAATCGGCACAAGATCATATGCGCCTGTCATGGTCTTGCCCTTGTCGGTGTATTCGCAGACGACTTTTCCGTTTCTGACCACAAGACGGGTCGCAAATCCGTCTCCCGTCATGTAGTTGTAGTAATTCACATCGTCCTGTGAGATGATAACAGGTTTCTTTCCTTCGGGAAGGTAAATATCCCCCGGTACAAAGCCGTCCTCTGTTTCCGTGGCAATGTCGTGCTGGCGCACCAGAACATAATCATTTTCGTAAAGCTGATCTAAGATCGTCCTGAACTCCTGCACGGTCGTCATGTAAATATTATACCCGTCATCTTCGCCGTCATTGTCAAACGCAAGGTCGGGGTCATAGATCAGCGAATGAAAGAAGATATGCGGCGTTTCTGCGGGATCTTCAACTCGTACAAGAACGGGTTCGGTTGTCGGTTCTTCGGTAATCGGCGGCGGTTCGGTCGCGGGCGGTTCTGTGGGTGGGTCTGTCAGCACGGCAAATGTCTCCTCTTCTGCGGTCGGAAGTTCTGTCTGCATTCCGCAGCCGCTGCTTCCGAGCAGAAGCACGGTCAACAACAGCGGCAAAAGATGTCGTTTCATTCAGGATTCCCCCATTCGTTGCTTTTTCGTCCGTAGTGTTCATATATCCGCCATGTCAGGTATACCACACCAATGTCATACAGAAGCTGTAAAATGGTCGTTTCCGCTTCACTGATGCAGTGCATAAAGTAAAATGCGGGAAATATATCTGTCAGCGTGTGCAGAATCACAGCAGCGACAAGCCATTTTTTGCTGTCTGTGTAATGCACGGACGTGAATACCAGCACCGACATACTGCACTGAAAAAGAGCTGCGGCAACGTTGCTTGATGTGACAAACAGGCTGTGCGGAAATGTGATGCCGGAAATCGTCCGCATGATCTCCGGTATCCCTTCACTGTCCTGTCCGTCCATCAGGAAGAAGGCGGGCTTGCCGGGTGCAAAGCCTTCCAATCCGTAAAGACGGAAGGAAAGGGCGCACAGAATAGCAAACAGATTTTCCGCAGGATGACTGACAAGCACCGCTTCCAGTCCGCCGTGTCCGATGCCGCAGGACACGGCATCACGGTAATTCTGTCGGTTCGGAATCAGATAGCGGAATACCAGATAACGCCCGCATTCCTCGAATACGCCCGCAAAGACCGCCTGCCAGAGGTAGTACCCCCACGGCGATGTCTCTTTCATGGGGTTGAGCAGGATTGCCCGTGCCGCACCCCGCACCGTGCCGATCACCAGATAGCCGAGTACGCCCGCAAGCATCGGGATCCATGCAGCGTGTGTTTTCCTGCGCCAGATGATCCAGAGCGCAAACGGCAGAAATGTGCTGCTGATGCCGCTGACGATCATGCCGATGATCTGCAATGTGCTGATCTGTATTTCATCCATGCACTGCCCTCACAGGACGATGCCGAGGACGGCATCAAGCAGTTCCCAGCCGTCATTGGCAACGATGCGGATATGCGTCCGCAGGGCTTCTTCCACCTGCGGAATGGTGTAATCATCGAGAAATACATCACTGTCACGGCGTATCATGGCGGTGGATAATAACAATTCCTCTCCGATGTCCGTATCTTTGAGCTGGGCAGTCAGATCTTGTCCGGTAATCAGTCCGGTCACGGTGATCGTTTCGCCGAAAAAGTCGTTCCGTATCGGAATGACCTGCACGGTCAGCCCCGGAAAAGCGGCTTCCGCTTCCCGCATCAGCGACTGCAAAAAGGAGAATGGTGATCTGCCCGTTGCGATCGTCACCTTGCGGGGGAGCTGTCCGGGTTCGGCACAGGTCAGGGCTTCGTGAAATTCGTCCGCAAGGGAACGCAGCATTCCGACGCCGTTTTCGTACTGCGGATATTCTTCGTAGTAGTCCGCCGACGGGATCTCCCGTCCGGCAAGCAGGAAAAATTCGTCCGAGGGAAATACTGCCCTTGTGCCGTGCTGCTGCATGAACTGCGCCTGATAACGTCCGATGATGTCCAGTGCCTGTGCAGCGGTTTCCGCTGTGAACGTTGTCAGGGGATACAGCCCCTGACGGTATTTCGTGACACCAAGCGGCACGATGGCAACGCTTGTCAGGTGCGGGAGCATTTTGCCGAGGTCGGTCAGTGTGCGTTCGAGTTCGGGACCGTCATTCAGTCCGGGACAGAGAACGATCTGACAGTTGAGCTGAATGCCTGCTTTTGCCATCTGCCAGAGAAAGTCCAGCTTTTCGCCTGCAAAACGGTTCTGCATCATCTTGCAGCGCAGTTCCGGGTTGGTCGTATGTACCGAAACGTTGATGCCGAGGCGCATTTGGATAATGCGGTCAACGTCCTCCTGTGTCATGTTTGTGAGAGTGACATAGTTGCCTTGCAGGAAGCTCAGGCGGGCATCATCGTCCTTGAAATAGAGCGTTTCCCGCATTCCCGGCGGGAGCTGGTCAATAAAACAGAATACGCATTTGTTGCGGCAGGACTGTTTTTTGTCCATCAGGAAACTTTCAAATTCCAGACCGATGTCGTCATATTCGTCTTTCTGAATGCGGACATTCCGCACATCGCCGCCGTGATCTATGGCGAGAATCACGTCCGTTTCGGCGGCGTAGAACATATAGTCCAGTACGTCACGCACATTGTGTCCATTGATCGAGACGAGCCGTTCACCGGCTGTGATTCCCGCACGATCGGCGGGGGAGTGCGGGATGACGTTTGTGATCGGAACCAGTGCGGCTCACCTCCTCCGATAAATCAGTCTTAATCTACGATCAGGTCGCCCTTCCCGATCAGATTCGCAGGATCAAATGTGGACGGGTCTTCGTCGGGGAGATAGACAAAAGTATACTGCACGCTGCCCATGTCAGCAGTCGGGTTGCCGTTGGCATCGGGTTCGCCCATGACGTAAACGGTCGTATCATCCACGCCGCCCATGTGGAACGTTATGGCAATTTTGCTCTGCTCACAGGTGAAGCCGACACCCGAATCCCTGGTCAGAAATCTGCCGTTGTACGGGTCATCGAACACGAAGAACTTGTCCACATGACTGCCGTTTTCGTACATTTCATAGACACCTGTATCCAGCCAGAGGTATTCCGCATTGAGGTCGTCCTCCGCAGGAATGGCGGGAACGTCGGGTGCAGGCGGTGCTTCCGGAATGACTTCTTCCTCCTCGGAAACGACGGGCGCTGCCGGAACAGCAGCAGATTCCTGAATGACCGGAATTTCCGGAACAGCCGTTGTCGGTGCGGTTGTTTCGTCCGTGCTGGTGCTGACTGTGCCGCAGCCTGTCAGAAGGGCGGCGCATACCAGTGCGGGAAGTATTGCTTTTTTCATAAATCCTTTTCTCCTTTTTGGGTTGGCTATTCTCAATGTTAAAACAAAAATCAGTACATTCTTATCTTAGCAATCGTAGGAAGAGATCTGCCCTCTATCGGAGAATAATCATTCTCTTCCGGAACATCCCCAGCTCCTGCCATGTTCATTGCAGGATTGTCAGGGTTTACACCTATATCTGCTTCTTCCGATGGAACTTCAGAGGCAATCACGTTATTGTTGTTTGCATTTTCTGAAATCCACTCATCTATTGTCAGACTGCCGCCTGTTCCTCTGTACGCCGCATATTTCAGAATCAAAACAGCATCTTTGGAATTAACTTGTCCATCCCCATTGACATCACCTGAACCGGCAGGAATAGCAGCCTTTGCAGCTTCAAGTTCTTCTTGGAGTTTGGCTATTTGTAATTCCAATTCCTTTACTCGGTCACTTTGATTTTCAGTAGTTTGTTCGCTTGTCTGCGATGTGCCGGGAGAAACAGTGATTTTGTTTCCAAAAACATCAATTGTAGTTTCCTGAAATGTTTTCTTTGGAATGAGAGAAAATTCAAACAGTGTTCCGGATAGTAATTTATTGGAATCATTGTAGAGTGAAAAGGAATATCCAATTGATTGAGAACCATAATTTGTTAATATCGTGAGATATTTTGATTGGGTTGTGAATGTATCCTCAATTTCTCCGTATATGCCGTCATCATACCAAAGAGTTCCCAATGAGAAAGTATCATAATAGCTTGTCCAATTATAGTTGTGCTGCCCCTTGATAGTCACACTTCCGTCGCTATAAACAGTTGCCGTATATATCATATTGTCATATGATTTTGCATCTACAGTATAGCTTCCCGTCCAGCTATCACGCATTACTACCGTCTTATCGACAATGGTCGTACTTTGTTCTGCTGATGCAGGTAACATAATTCCTGCCACAGCCGCTGCTCCGGAAAATACCGCCACTGCAAGCATATTTACAGCCTTTGACGTAAACATATGCATTATATTTCGTCCTCCTTTATCTGAAAACAAACAGCGGAGAAAGGTTTCCCTCTCTCCGCCGCTGCAATCTTGCTTATTCAGCGTCGATCTTCAGAACCTCAACGCCCTTATAGAAACCGCAGTTCTTGCAAACCTTGTGCGGAGCCTTGAAAGCGCCGCAGCGATCGCATTTGCTCATAGCCGGAACTTCCAGCTTCCATACTGCGCTGCGTCTCTTGTTCTTTCTTGCCTTGGATGTTTTTCTCTTCGGTACTGCCATTGTTGGCACCTCCTTCTCCCAATTCAGTACAACCCCGGCTTATCACCGGAGATGATCTCAGATTACGTGACCGCAGTCTGTCTCGTTCCGATCGCAGCCGCACACGGGGCAAAGCCCTTTGCAGTCCTCACGGCACAGCATCTTGCTCGGCAGCTCCAGCAGAAGATCTGTCAGAGCCGTTTCCTCCGGATCAATGCAGTCGGATCGGGCAATGATGTAGCCCTCCGCCTCATCTTCCGATTCCAGGCGGCGCACGATGGTGTGAGTCTCCTCATACGAGAAATCCTGCACTGTCTCTTTGAGACAGCGGTCACACGTTACCGCTAAGGAAAATGTGATCTGCATACCCAATGTCACAAGTCCTGCATGATTCTCCACAGTACCCGCCACATGAACAGGTGATGCGAATGTCACAGATCTGACTTCGTCCAGAACCTCCTGCGCTATGCAGAAATCCAGATCGAGTTTCGTGCCCGGTACATTCAGGATGCGTTTGATATCCAACCGCATATGCAGACACCTCCCTGTAAAGCATCACAAATTATATTATAACGAATATTCGGCAATTTGTCAAGCCCTTTTGTAACATTTTCGGAAAAATAGCCGAAAGCTGTGACATAATTGCCCCAGCTTTCGGAAATTCACGCAGTCTGTAGAATTACAGATACTTGGTTACGCTTGCTGGCAGTTCGCTGTTGTCAGCGGATACCGTGAAGGTCAGGAGCGTGTCCTTGCCTGTCAGGGTGTCCAGCTTGCCGAGCATTGCGCCCAGCTCGTCAAAATCTGCGCCGCCGATTTTCAGAATGCCGTCAACGAAGATCTCCTTGATGTCATAGTTGCCTGCCAGCATTCCTGCGATGAAGCCGTAGAAATTATCATAGCCTGCAATGTCGAACTGCTCAACGCCCACCCAGCGAACCTTGTAGCTGATGGAACGGCGCAGTGTCTCGCCCTTTTCTACACAAACGAGATCACCGTTTGTCTCTGCTACTGCGGTGTTGATGAGGTCGATCAGAGTCTTGGTTTTACCGGAACCCTTTCTTCCTGTGATAAGTTTAATCATGATGATTTTCTCCTTTCAAGCCCCTTGGGGCATTGGTGTTTTGGTAATCAGCAGCCGAGCTTCTTTTCCAGCTCTGCCTTTGCGCCCTCATAGCCGGGCTTGCCCAGAAGTGCGAACATATTCTTCTTGTAGCTCTCCACACCGGGCTGGTTGAACGGATTTACGCCCAGTGTGTAGCCCGATACGGCACAAGCCTTCTCAAAGAAGTAGATCAGGTAGCCGAGGCTGTACTCGGTGCAGTCGGCAAGCTCGATCAGGATCTGCGGCACACCGCCCTCGGTGTGAGCCAGAATCGTGCCCTGCTGCGCTCTGCGGTTGACAACGGACATATTCTGCCCGCAGAGGAAGTTCAGCCCGTCAAGGTTTGCCTCGTCCTTTTCCAGATAGAAGTCCTGCTTGGGCTTCTGAATGTCAACGACAGTCTCAAACATGAGGCGGGAACCCTGCTGGATGTACTGACCCATGGAATGCAGGTCGGTCGAGAAGATCACGGATGTCGGGAGCAGACCCTTGTTGTCCTTGCCCTCGGATTCGCCGAACAACTGCTTGTACCACTCGTTCATCATCGCGAATGCGGGATCATAAGCGACCAGCATCTCGGCAGACTTGCCCTTGCGGTAGAAGATGTTGCGCAGTGCAGCGTACTTGTAGCAGTCGTTGTTGTCAAAGTCAGCCGTGTAAGCCTTCTGTGCAGCGGCAGCGCCTTCCATGAGCTTGTCAATGTCACAGCCTGCAACGGCGATCGGCAGCAGTCCGACTGCGGTCAGAACGGAGAAACGTCCGCCGACATCGTCCGGAACGACAAATGTCTCATAGCCCTCGGTGTCGGAAAGCTCCTTGAGAGTGCCATTTGCCTTGTCGGTGGTGGCGAAGATGTGATTCTTTGCCTCCTCCTTGCCGTACTTGTCCTCAACGAGTTTCTTAAATACACGGAAAGCAAGTGCGGGTTCGGTCGTTGTGCCGGACTTGGAAATGACATTCACGGAAATATCTCTGCCCTCGCAGATGGAAATGACTTCATTTAGGGAAGTCGGGTTGATGTTGTTGCCGACGTAGTAGATATCCGGTGTGTCCTTCTTCATGTTGTTGTAGAACGGGCTTTTGAGAAATTCGATCGCAGCTCTTGCGCCGAGATACGAGCCGCCGATGCCGATGACGATCAGCACATCGGAATTGCTCTGAATCTTCTTTGCCGCTGCCTTGATGCGGGCAAACTCCTCCTTGTCATAGCCGGTCGGAAGGTCGAGCCAGCCGAGAAAATCGCTGCCGAGACCTGTGCGGCTCTCCAGCGTTTTCACTGCTGTTTCGATCTGCGGTCTGATGCCGACCATATCTTCCTCGGTGACAAAGCTGCCGAGGTAACTTGTGTTCAGGGTAACTGCCATAATTTTTGCGCCTCCGGAAAATAATTAGAATACAGTACTATCATACTATAAAATCAGAAATTTTGCAAGCATATTATGTCACTTCTCCACAAAATTGTGAAAAGCAGACAATTTTTACCATGAATATTTATAAATTTTGACGTTGTGATTCTATTTCTCCCTGTCGTTGCATAGAATCTATCGGACTGACAAGGGGGGAATGCATATGCGAAAATGGTTTGCGATCCTGTGCAGTGTACTGCTGCTTTCGGCAGTACCGCTGCCTGTTTCAGCGGAACAGCAGCCTGCTGTACTGCTCATCGAAGCGAATACGGGCTGCATTTTATCGGAAGAATCCGCCGATGTGATAGTACAGCCGGGCAGTTTTTCCAAGCTCATGACCGCCCTGCTGACTGCACAGGCGATGGAACGGGGCGAACTTACGGCAGACACGCTCCTGACTGCCGGAGAGAGCGTCCGCGGAATGCGGGGGGCAGTCATCTGGCTTGAACCGGGGGATTCTCTCCGCACAGAGGAACTGCTCACGGCACTTCTCGTCGGCAATGCGGGTGATGCCGCCGCTGTGCTTGCGGACAGCATTTCCGGCAGTGCGGAACAATTTGTCATGGATATGAACGCCGCCGCATTCGATCTCGGAATGCGGGACACACACTTTACTTCGCCGCAGGGATTTGACGATCCCGGTTCCTTTACCACGGCGCATGATCTCGGACTGCTTGCCTGTGCGGTTCTGCGCTGCGGTCTGCTGACCTCTTATCTTACAACGTGGCGGACATTTGTCAAGGACGGGGCAGTGGAACTCGTCAATGAAAATTCCCTCACCCGTACTTATGACGGCTGTCGGGGCGTGAAGGCATCTCATGCGGACGGGCGGTATTCGCTCATTGCTGCCGCACAGCGTAACGGTATGCTTCTCTGCGCGGTCGTGCTGGACTGCGGCGATTCCGATCAGCGGTTTTCGCTTGCGAAGGAGCTTCTGAAAAAAGGCTTTTCAGGTTACAAGCTATCGGCTCCGGGCTATTCGGAAGAATTTCTTCTTCCGCTGCGGGTGCGGGGCGGTACGGAACAGGCGGTGCTGCTGCAATTGTCACAGCTTCCTGTGCTGGCAGTGCCGCAGAAGGCGGAACTTTCCTCCGTGACGGTGCTGCCCGAATTCCGACAAGCTCCCGTTCTGAAAGGGACGAAGGTCGGGCAGGTGTATTTCTATCACGAAGATACGCTCCTTGCAGAGGCAGAACTGGTCGCTGCGGACGATGTGCGGGAAATGCGCTTTGCAGATGCGTGGGCAAAAATGCGGCATTTTCTCTTTTCGTGACACAGAAAGCGCACGAAAAAGCCGGACACTCTGCTGTGCCCGGCTCTCTTGCAAAACATCAAAATTTCTCTCTAATCACGGAACTCTGTAAATTACTTTACAATGAAGCTGTCAATTGCCTCAAACAGTTTCTCAGCATCCTCGGTGTGCGCACGAAGCTCGATGGGCTTGGACAGATCCAGACTGAAGATACCCATTATGGACTTCGCATCAACAGCATATCTGCCGGAAACAAGGTCGATGTCATAGTCGAAATGCATGATGATGTTCACAAAGTTCTTGACATCGTCGATCTGGTTCAGACGTACAGTAGTTGTTGTCATACAATTACCTCCCTACGTTCGTTCGGGCATCTCCGGAGCTGTTCTCCAAGAGATCCCACTTCTTTTTTCCTTGTGTACGGCTTTTTCAACCGCAACTATAGCATACCACGAAATTCAGCCATTGTCAAGGGGCTTGCAATATTTTCGGCGTTTTGGTATAATAGAATGTGCGGGTTTTCAAAATTTTATACAAGCTGATGCCGGTCTATGACAGAAATATGCTCTGCAATAGTATTATTTTTACCGTATCGGCAGGAAAGGACTCTTCCTATGCAAGCCTATTTTTACACCCTCGGATGCAAGGTCAATACCGTCGAGACGGGCAGTATGGCTGCCCTTCTGCAACAGAACGGCTACACGCTTTCCGATACGCCCGAACAGGCAGATGTCATTGTTCTCAACTCCTGCACAGTCACAGCTTCGGGAGATTCCCGTATGCTCAAAGCCCTCCGCCGTCTGCGGGTGGCTGCACCTCATGCCGTCATCGTGCTGACCGGGTGCTATGTGCAGGCGTTTCCCGATGAAGCGGCAAAACTCCCCGAAGCGGATATTCTCCTCGGTACTGCAAACAGATCGGCACTTTGCACTATTTTGACCTCGTATTTGCAGAATCCGCACCGCATGATGCTGATGAAACCGTTTACAAAAGACGATGCGTTCGAGTCGCTTCCGCTGGGGGCTGATGCGCTTCATACACGGGCATTTCTCAAAATTCAGGACGGGTGTGACCGATTCTGTACTTATTGTATTATCCCCTATGCACGGGGGCGGAGTCGTTCGCAGGAGATCGGGGAAGTGCGGCGGGAGGCGGAAACGCTCTTTGCGGCGGGGTTTCGGGAGATCGTGCTTTGTGGCATCAATCTTGCCTGTTATGCCTCCGATGGGGCTGACCTTGCGGATGTGGTGCGGGTCTGCGCTGAGATCGGATTTCCCCGTGTGCGGCTCGGTTCGCTCGAACCTGACGGGCTGACTCCCGATGTGCTTGACAGGATTGCCGATGTTCCCGCACTTTGTCCGCAGTTTCACATTTCCGTGCAAAGCGGGTGCGACCGTATCCTCAAAGCCATGCACCGACACTATTCCTGTGCGGAATTTGAGACACTCGCCGCAGAGATCCGCAAACGCTTTCCCAATGCGGCGCTTACAACCGATATTATGACGGGTTTTCCGGGCGAGACGGACGAAGACCACGCCGAAACGATGGAATTTGTACAGCGGGTGCGGTTTGCACAGATGCACGTATTCCGCTATTCGCCCAGACCCAGCACAAAGGCGGCAGATGCGCCCTGTCAGGTTCCCGAACGTGTCAAGAAACTGCGTGCCGATGCGCTGGCGGAACTCGGCGTACAGATGCGGACGGCGTTTCTGGAAAGCTGTGTCGGACGTACCGTGAACGTGCTGTTTGAACGGGAACGGGGAAGCGGCTTTCATCAGGGTCATGCGGAAAATTATGCCTCTGTGCGTGTTCCCGATATTGACGGCGAAAGCCGACGGGGGCGTATCCTCCCCGTGAAGATCACGGGCGTGACGGAAGGCGGACTTGTCGGAGAAATAGACGGACTTTGATTTTGAAACGAAAATTTTCAGAATTCCCCCTTGACAAACAGGGGGAATCGTGCTATAATATATTTGAACATTTATTCAAGTGTTCAAACATTGAAAATGATATTCATATTCAGTTCCGGAGGGGATTTTATGAAGGCTGTCTATTTTGTTGAGAATATCGACTGCCCGAACTGCGCCGCACGCATTGAACAGGCAATTCGGAAACTCGATGCCGTTGAAGATGCAAGTCTTTCCTATGCGCAGGGGCTTTTGCACGTCACCGCTGCCGAAACTGCCGGTCTGCTTGCTGCCATTCAGACGGCGGCGGATTCTGTTGAGGAGGGCGTGATCTTCCGTGAAAAACGGGCGAACCGTCCGCATTCCCATGTCCGCCATCATGACCACGAGATCGCCTGCCGTCAGTGCAGCGCCGAACGTGAGGCGGCACGGGAGGAAAGATCGGAACAATCACAGGCAAAATCGCAGAAAGCAGCAGATCCTGCAATGCTGACACTCATCATCGGCGGGGTGCTGTTCGCTGTCGGACTTGTGCTGCATCTGCTGCATATGCAGCCTGAGGTCATTTCCAAAGTGCTTCTGCTCGGCGCATATCTGCTCATGGGCTGGGAAGTGCTGGCAGATTCTCTTAAAAGCATGACAAAAGGGCAGATCTTCGATGAGAATTTCCTCATGACCGTTGCTACCATCGGGGCGGTCTGCATCGGGGCATGGGAAGAAGCTGCCGGCGTGATGCTGTTCTTCCGTGTCGGGGAACTGTTTGAACATCTTGCAGTCGAACGCAGCCGCAAATCTGTTATGGCTGCCATTGATATGCGCCCTGAAACCGTTCAGCTTGTCGGAAAAGACGGTTCGGCGGAAACCATACCCGCCGAATATGTTCAGCCCGGTGATGTCATCCTCGTGCGTGCAGGCGACAGAATCCCCGTGGACGGCGTGATCGCCAAGGGCGACAGTACCGTTGACACAGCGGCAATGACAGGGGAATCCGTACCTGTTGCCGTGCATAAGGGTGATGCGGTCATGTCCGGCTGTATCAATCTCAGCGGCGTGCTGGAGCTGACCGTCACGGCAGCGCTGGCAGATTCCATGGTACAGCGCATTCTCGACAGCGTGGAAAATGCTGCTGCCGGAAAGCCGAAAATTGACCGCTTTATCACCCGCTTTGCAAGAATCTACACGCCCGTTGTGGTCGGAATTGCTCTGCTGACGGCGGTCGTACCGCCTCTCTTTACGGGGGAGTGGGGAAAGTGGATCTATACGGCGCTGAATTTTCTGATGATCTCCTGTCCGTGTGCGCTTGTGCTGAGTGTGCCGCTGGCGTTCTTCTCCGGTATCGGAGCAGGGTCGGCACGGGGCATTCTCTTTAAGGACGGTCTGGCTCTGGAAGCGCTCGACAAGGTAAAGGCGGTCGTCATGGATAAGACAGGCACACTCACAGAGGGAACATTCCGTATCACCGAGATGCTGACCGATGCAGATCCGGAACGGCTGCTTTCTTATGCGGCGGCGCTTGAATCCTGTTCGACACATCCCATTGCAAAGCGCATCTGCCGTGATGCGGCACAGAAAGGCATTCTGACCGATGCAGCGGCGGAGATCCGTGAAATTGCCGGAAAGGGCATGACCGGAACAGTGGACGGACACAGGATTGCCTGCGGAAATGCAAAGCTCATGGCAGATCAGCAGATCGAAGTGCCACAGATCACGTCGTTCGGGACACTCGTGCATATTGCCGTGGACGGGGCATATTACGGAACGCTTGTGCTTTCCGATACCGTCAAGCCGCATTCGGAACAGGCTGTGCGGGAAATGCGTTCCCGCGGGCTGCACACTGTTATGCTCACAGGTGACAGCGAAGCACACACAAAGACGCTTGCAGAACAGCTCGGCATTGCACAGACCCATGCGGGACTGATGCCCGAAGATAAACTGAAGATCATGGAGGACGTGCGCAGGGAACAGGGTGCTGTGCTGTTCATCGGTGACGGCATCAATGATGCGCCCGTGCTGTCCGGTGCAGATGTCGGGGCGGCTATGGGCAGCGGCGCCGATGCCGCAATGGAGGCGGCAGATGTGGTGCTGCTCGGTTCTGACCCGCTGGCAGTGCTTTCGGCAATGGAAATCGCAGAACGGGTCGGAAAAACGGCAAAGGTCTGCATCGGGTTTGCGCTTACGGTCAAAATCGCCATTATGCTGCTCGGTTTTCTGGGATTTGCAAATATGTGGCTTTCCGTATTTGCAGACACGGGCGTGACGATTCTGTGTGTGCTGATCGTTCTTGTGAATATTCACCTTCGGTATGCACGGAAAGCAGAGGGAGCTGCGCCCTGACTTCCGCAGGGGGAGCATTCCCCCTGTATGCGCCGTGATCGGGTATTGACTTTATAACGGAAATATGCTATACTTAATCATAGTACTTCAATATGAATAGGGGGCACTGTTATGCATAAATTAGCAGAACAGGTCGGCAATGTGATGGAACAGCTCCTGACTGACTATCAGGGCGGCAGAACCATTGATGAGGTCAGAACGTTTGACCTGCCGGATAATGAGGTTGTCAACGAGATACTGCGGAATTTGCGGCGGATTATTTTTCCGGGCTATTTCCGCAATAAAACGTTCAAGGTCTATACTGTACGGAATCATATCTCCATGCTGCTTGAAGATGTCGTTTACAGGCTTTCCAAACAGATCGCCATTGTGCTGCGGTATGACGAACAGTATGCCCATGCATCCTATGAGGCGGTCGAAGAACGTGCGGAAGAACTGACTTTCGCTTTTCTGCGGCAGATTCCGAAGATCAGGGCGTATATCGAAACCGATGTCGAGGCGGCGTATGAGGGCGACCCCGCAGCCTATAATAAAACAGAGATCATTTATTCCTACCCGGGATTGTATGCCATTCTTGTCAACCGCATTGCCCATGAGCTGTTTCTGCTCGGCGTTCCCATGATTCCGCGCATTATGACCGAACACGCACACAGCAAGACGGGAATCGACATTCACCCCGGCGCTTCTATCGGAAAGTATTTCTTCATCGACCACGGCACAGGCATCGTCATCGGTGAAACCACGGAGATCGGGGAACACGTCAAGATCTATCAGGGCGTGACGCTCGGCGCACTCTCTACCAGAGGCGGGCAGAGTCTGCGGGGAAGAAAACGCCATCCTACCATTGAGGATAATGTCACGATCTATTCGGGTGCTTCCATTCTCGGTGGTGAAACGGTCATCGGAAAAGATGCTGTCATCGGCGGCAATGCGTTTATTACCAAGTCCGTTCCCGCAGGCGCACGGGTCAGCATTCAGAATCCCGAACTGCGTTTTTCTTACAGCAAATCCCACAAGAAAACAGAGGAGCTTGCACAGGACGAGGCATGGTTCTATGTGATATAAAAGCACCCGCACGGGAGTTCTTCCCGTGCGGGCATTTTCTTATTATACACGCTGTATTCTTGAAAGCCCTGCTCCGACTGCGCCGATTCCCGTGTGGCAGGCAATGCTGCACGAAAGCGGATCATAGCCGACTTCAAATTCGGGAAAGGCTGCCTGTACTGTGCTGCGCCACTCTTCCTCTTCTTTTGCGGTGGGGAGTGTGCTTGCAGTGGCAAGGTGCAGTTCCGATGCCGGAACGTCCTTGAAGCGGGTGTTCAGCTCGTTGCGCAGTGCCTGAATGATGCGGTCTTTACACGCCTTGATGCCCCGCACTTTCGCAAAGGAATCGAACTTGCCGCCCTCGGTGATGAGGATGGGTTTGAGGTTCAGCACCGTGGCAATGGCAACGGCGGCGGCGGTCGCTCTGCCGTTCTTCTTGAAGTATTTCAGCGTGTCCACACCGAGATAGACAACGGAAGCGGCAGCATTGGATTCGATCTTTTCGCAGGTCTCAGCGGCGGAAAGCCCCTGTTCTGCGAAATAGCGGGCATCCAGTACCGAATCCCGCAGCGTGACGGAAATGCGCCGTACATCGGCTACCTGCACCTTGCCGTCATATTCCGCTGCGTATCCCCTTGATGCCGCACAGGAACCACTCAGCCCGCTGGACATCGGGATATACAGGACATTTTCATAGCCTTCCTGAAGCAGTCTGTCCCAGAGGGCAGTCACATCGCCCGGTGAAGGCTGGGAAGTTGAAAGGTCTTTGTCCTCTGCCATAAAGCGGTACAGTTTCTGATGATCCATGTCCTGCCCCTCGTAGAATGTCTCCGCATCGGCGATGACAGGCATCGGCATGGCATAGATGCCGAGTTCACGGCATTCATCGGGGGTAATACCGCTGTTGGTATCCGTGACAACCGCTGTTTTGTTCATGTTCTGATCGTCTCCGTTTCTCTGAATCATTCTGCGCTATTATCATACCACAGATTGACGTTTTTGTCAAGGGGCGGGAAAAGCTCCCGCCGCTGTGCAGTGAGAGCTTTTCCGAATCAGAGATCATTGGACTTCCACGGAAGTTTACTTGAGATTCTCAGAGTTTGCAATGCTGTAAATTGCAATCAGAACATTGACGACCAGTGCCAATGCACCTGCGGCAATTGCAACGATGCAGAAAATTTTTCCTGTGTTGAGTTTCTTCTGCTTTTCTTCTGAAAGCAGATACAGACAGTCTTTCAGTCCGCTGCTCTTGACAAGTCCCACAATGCCGACGATCGGTCCGGGCAGGAAACAGCAGCAGAAACCGATCACAATCGAAAGGATCATGCCCACAAGTCCGAGTGTCCAGATCGTATCCACTTTCTGTTCGTATTCGTTTGGTGCGGAATTATAGTCGTAATTCTGCTGATATGCAGGTTGTCCGTAGGCATTCTGCTGGGGCTGACCGTAGGGGTTCTGCTGGGGCTGACCGTAGGGGTTCTGCTGAGGCTGACCATAGGGGTTCTGCTGGGGCTGACCATAGGGGTTCTGCTGGGGCTGACCGTAAGGGTTCTGCTGAGACTGATCGGACGGTTTGGACAGATTCACAGTTCCGGAAGGACGGGTTGTCGGATCCGGAAACGGTGAGGACATGCCGGGGTCGATTCCTGTTCCCGCCGTCAGCGGTGAACCACAGAACGGACATGCCGTTGCTGTATCATCTACTGTCGCGTTGCACACTTTACAGATCATAGTGATTTCCTCCTGTGATGCGCAGCGCAGAAACGCTGCACCTATATTATGGTTACCATTATAACATAAAACAACTCAAAAGTAAAGCAGTTTCCGAAAAAACTCTGCTTTATTACACGGTGTATCAAATTTTTTGCATGATTTGCTGATTTTGACTTGATTTTTTCAAAAATCTGTGTTATAATATAGAAAACTGGAGTGCAAGGAGGCTTCTCTATGAAAATACAGTTCATTGGTGCTGCCCATGAAGTGACCGGCAGTTGCACCTATCTGGAAATCGGCGGGAAACGTCTGCTCGTGGATTTCGGTATGGAACAGGGCAGAGATGTCTATGAGAATGCACGCATTCCTGTTGCTCCGGGTATGATCGACTATGTGCTGCTGACCCATGCGCATATTGACCATTCCGGTCTGCTCCCGCTGCTGTATGCGGGCGGCTTCACCGGTGAGATTCACACAACGGATGCAACGGCTTCTCTCTGCAATATCATGCTTCGTGACAGTGCGCATATTCAGGAATTTGAAGCGGAATGGCGCTCCCGTAAGGCACAGCGCAAAGGCGAAGAACCCTATGTGCCGCTGTATACAATGGCGGATGCCATCGGTGCGATCGAACTGCTCCGCCGTCATAAATATGATGCGCGTTTTCAGCTCTGCGAGGGTGTGGAGGTTCGGTTTACCGATGCGGGGCATCTCCTCGGCTCGGCAAGCATTGAAATCTGGGCAACGGAGGACGGCGAGACCCGCAAGCTCGTTTTCTCCGGCGATATCGGCAATCTCAATCAGCCGCTGATCCGTGACCCGCAGTACATCAGCGAGGCGGATTATGTTGTGATGGAGTCCACCTACGGCGACAGGAAGCACGAACGTCCGAAAGACTATGTGGCAGCCTTTGCAAATGTGCTGCAAACCACGTTTGATCGGGGCGGTTCGGTCATTATTCCGTCATTTGCTGTCGGCAGAACACAGGAAATGCTCTATTTTTTGCGCAAGATCAAGGAACAGGGACTTGTCAGGGGACATGACGGCTTTCCTGTCTATATGGATTCGCCGCTTGCCATTGAAGCAACGGGCGTGTTTATCCACAACCAGAACAGTTGTTATGATGAGGAGGCATTGGGATATGTCAAAGCGGGCATCAATCCCATTTCCTTTGACGATCTCCAGCTTGTCGTGACACCGGAGGAGTCCCGTGCCATTAACTTTGACAAGCGCTGCAAGGTCATTATTTCCGCTTCGGGTATGTGCGAGGCGGGCAGAATCAAGCACCACCTCAAGCATAACCTCTGGCAGCCACAGAATACCATTCTGTTTGTCGGCTATCAGGCGTATGGGACACTGGGACGTTCTCTGATCGAGGGGGCAACGAATGTCAAGCTGTTCGGTGAATCCGTTCAGGTCGCCGCGCAGATCAAACAGCTCCCCGGTATTTCGGGTCATGCGGATGTGGACGGGCTGACACGCTGGATCTCGGAGATCAGAAATCCGAAGCGGGTGTTCGTCATTCACGGCGAAAGCGAGACGGCTGACCGCTTTACAGCACATCTGATCAACGATCTCGGATTGCGTGCCTATGCGCCGTACAGCGGAACGGAATTTGACCCCATTGCCGATGAGATCACGCTTGAGGCAGTTCCGCGGCTCGTTGCCAAAAAGCCCGGTCAGAAAGCCAATACCGTATTCCAGCGGCTGCTGGCTGCGCTTGACCGCCTGACAAAACTCATTCGTTCCAGTGAGGGCAGGACAAATAAAGATCTTGCCAAACTCACAGATCAGATCACGGAACTTTGCAATAAGTTCGAGAAGTGAGCAAACTGCGATAATATCAGTCCATCGGGCTGGATTATATAAAATTTATTTTCAATTTCAAAGGAGGTACGGCATTATGAGGTACGATATTCAGTGTGCGCCCTATCCGGTTGGTGTTGTTTATCTGGATGCAGGGGAAAAGGTCAATTGTCAGGTCGGTGCGATGACATGGATGAGCCCGAACATGAAAATGGATACAGGTACAGGCGGCGGTCTGGGCAAGGTGTTCTCCCGTGCGATCAGCGGCGAGTCCCTGTTCCAGAATACCTATACCGCAGAAGGCGGAAACGGTATGATCGCATTCGGTTCATCTGTTCCCGGCGATATTATCCCGATTGAACTCCAGCCCGGTCAGAGCATTGTAGCTCAGAAAAACGCATACCTGGCCTCTGCCTCTACTGTAAATTTTGAAATTTTCTTCCAGAAGAAGATCGGTTCCGGTTTCTTCGGCGGTGAAGGCTTCATCATGCAGAAATTCACCGGTTCGGGTATGCTTCTCCTTGAAATTGACGGCAGCGTTGTCAAGTATCAGCTTGGCGCAGGCGAGTCCATTCTGATAGATACGGGCTATCTGGCTGCAATGGATGCGACTTGCTCGGTCGAGATCGAAATGATCAAGGGCGTCGGCAATGTTCTCCTCGGCGGCGAAGGTCTGTTCAATACCAAAGTGACCGGTCCCGGTGAGGTTTGGCTCCAGACAATGCCGTTTGTCGGCTTCGTGGATCAGGTCAAGAAGTATATTCCCTCACGCGGTTGATGATAAAAAGAAGTGCTGTTTCCTCACGGAAGCAGCACTTTTTAATTTATCCGATCTTGCCTTCTGCGGAGACGACAAAGCCGTTGTCGTTGTCGCCTGAGACTTCATATTTGCCGTTCTGCGGAACGGGTACATCGGTACTTCCGAACCCTTTCGGTACATAGTACACGGTGTATGTATGACTGCCGTCGTCATAGTACAGCGGATCGTCGGTGGAATGTTCGGTCAGCAGGTCAAGATAGCGGGACAGGGTAAGCTGACGGTCATGCATGATGCCTGCGTGAATCCGTCCCACATAGCGCAGATGATAGGGGGCATCGTCCACGCCTGTTTCGTCCTCGTCTTCCTCTGTGTAGCTGAAAACGAATCCGTAACGGTGGGCGTTTTCTTCCAGCCACTCTCCTCTTGAATAGAACGGCTGAATCCTGCCTTCCTCATCCTCGGTGGCAAGATCCACGCAGTAACCTGTCGGCATATCCGGCAGTGTGCGGTTGTAAATGCCGCCGGATTCCGTGGTGCTGTACACCAGAAGATCATGCTTTCCTGTGGCGGAACTGTAGCCCTGTGTCATTTTGTCGAGTGCATCGAGTGCAACGGGCATCAGCAGCATATCCGCACTGTGGACATCATAGTCGCCTTTTTTGTGGGCGATGGTGGTCATTGCCGTACCATCGCCGCTATAGCTGTGCGCATCGTCAAGGCGCAGCAGACATCCGGTGTGAATGTCTGAGGCTTCGAGCTGAATGACAACGCATTTCTTGGGAATTTTGACTTTGGAATTGAAATCAGCCTTCTGTGCGTCGATGGCACTGCCGTCGGATTCGTCCGACAGTGAAATGCTGTCGGTGTCGTCCTGCGGTTCTTCGTACTCCGGAACTTCCGTCGGGTGTCCGGCAAAATTGCCCTCGATTTTGAGCCATTCGGATTTGTCAGGCGGCTTGTAGAAGGATCTCCGCATCCTGTCCCCGATCGGAATGCCCACCAGTGCAGCCATGACGATGATCGACCAGACACCCCGCCGTGACATCTTCCGACGTTTTCGTTTTCTTGTATTTTTCATTCCGTTTCTCCAGATTTTTCTCTGTTCTGTTGTTGTACGGATTATGAGGTATGGTTGCCCTTCTGATCCATGTCATAAGTGCCTGTCACAAGACCGTACAGCTTGAAGGCATCATAGACAGGCTGCCACTTGTTGCTGCCCTTGGAGGTGACTGCAACGTAACGGTGACCGTCCATTGTTTCGGCGTAGCTTGCAAGGCACTGTCCGGCTTCGTCCGTGTAACCGGTCTTGCCGCCCATGATCTTGATTTCGGGTACTTCTGTGCCGTACATCTTGTTGAACATCGTGCTGAGAAGCTGAATGCCGTCGGGGTGCTGTTCGGTCGGCTTGGTGGTGTACTCCACAACGGACACCGCCTGACGGCTCATATCCATCGAAAGGCAATACTCCATGATGAGTGCAATGTCCGTGACACTGCTGTAGTGGTTCTCATTGTAAAGACCGCTTGTATTGACAAAGTGCGTGTTGACCAGTCCAAGCTCGTCCACCTTGTCATTCATCCAGCGGACAAATTCTTCTTCGGAACCTGCGGTTGCCAGAGCAAGTCCTACCGTTGCATCTGCACCGGAGGGAAGTGCTGCGCCGTAGATCAGGTCACGCATACATACTGCTTCACCACTCTGGAAGCCTGCCATGGAGGCGGACTGCTCATACAGAGGCGAGAGAATCTCATCGGTAAAGGTGAATGTGTCGTCCCATGAAAGGTCGTTTTCCTCGTTCTCGATGAACTCCGTCGCAACGGCGATGGTCATGAGCTTTGTCATGGATGCGGGATAGATGTGCGTATCAGCTCCGCCCTTGACGGCCAAGATCTCATTGGTATCGCAGTCCATCAGGAAAGCGTGTTCGCTCTGAATGCGTTCTTCCGTATCCAGTACCTGCATATCGGATGCTTCGTCCGGATAGCTGACGATCGGGGGTGGTTCAGTAGGCGGTTCAGTGGGCGGATCCGTCATGGGGGGCATCGTTTCCTCTACCGCATTCGGGTCACGCTTCGGGTACTTTGATTTTGGCGCACCAAAAATCATGACGATCACAAATGTGGTCACTGCTATCACGCCGAACATCAGAACCAGCAGCAGCAGCGCACCTCTTTGTGACAACTGGCGTTTGGCTTTTGTGGGACTTGCCAATTCTACACACCTCCGGGAAACTTTCCTTTTCTTTCTGTATCTGCGAAATCGTAAAACAATCCATTCTTTATTATAACCCAGAATGACACGATTGTCAAGGATAAGACAGCAATTTTTTACCAGCAAATTTTTTATATACAGTTTGCCCCACAATGAGAGCATCTGATTCTGACGGATTCGGCATTTTGAACGAAACAAATTTTCTTGTTTTTGTCTATTGACAGAAAGAAATATTTGTGCTATAATATAAAAGTTATATGGTACTACTGTCTAAGGGAACTGATGGGCTACTGTAAACAGCCTGACGTAGACTGCTATGGCGGTTTTTCTCTTGAAAACACGCCCGAAAAATGTCTGCGAGCAGAGAATATTACAGAAAATGAGGTGATTCTCCGTGAAGAAGGACATCCATCCCGTGCTGTATAAGACGACCATTACCTGCCACTGCGGCAATGTAATGGAGGTACAGTCTACCAAGCAGGATATCAAGGTGGAAATCTGCTCCAAGTGCCATCCGTTCTACACCGGTAAGCAGAAGCTTGTAGACACCGGCGGACGTGTTGACAGATTCAAGAAGCGTTTCAATCTTGAGAACAAGTAAGAAGTTGAAAAAGCGGGCGGTTTCGTCCGCTTTTTTCGTCTGCATCACGGAGGACTTACTATGGAATATTTCACCATCGCATCTCCGGTAAAGACGAGCTTTACCGAAAAGCGTTCGGAGTTTATCGGTTATCTTACGCCCGTTTCCACAAATGATGAGGCGGTGGCATTCATTCAGTCCGTCAAAGCGGAACACCGCAAGGCAAAGCATCATGTATATGCCTATCTCCTGCGGGATTCCAATATCACCCGCTATTCCGATGACGGCGAACCGCAGGGAACTGCGGGTGTTCCCGTGCTTGAAGTGCTGCAAAAACGCAGTCTGACCGATCTGTGCTGTGTGGTTGTGCGGTACTTCGGCGGGATTCTCCTCGGCGGGGGAGGACTTGTGCGGGCATATTCGCATTCGGCTTCGATCACCTGCGAGGCGGCGCAGATTCGGCATATGTGCGGGAGTGTCCCTCTGACACTGCAAACGGACTACACGCTTTACGGCAAGATCACGAACATTCTTCCGAAATACGGCGTAATCGAGAAAAATTCCGACTTCGGCACGGACGTTATGCTTGAATTGCAGGTGCGGGAAGAAGTGATCGCCGACCTCAGAGCAGAACTGACCGAACTTTCCGCAGGACACATCATCATGGAAGAGGGAACACCCGAATTTGCGGACTTTGCTTCCGTTTCCTGAGGAATCCGATTTTTCGGCAGAAATTTTTTGCAAAAAAAAAGAGGGTTTGCGGCAGGAAAATTCGTATATATAAATAGAGAGTATTTCCGGGAGGTTCAGGCAATGACGATTCGTGAACAAATTGAAGCAAATGAGGCGCATATTCTCTGCGAAAAGGCTTGCCGCTGCACGGATGTCGGTGCAACGATCCGCCTGAAACGGGAGGAGCCGTGTCCCTATCGGACAGCCTTTCAGCGTGACCGTGACCGCATTCTGCACAGTACGGCATTCCGTCGGCTCAAACGCAAAACACAGGTCTTTCTGTCTCCGGTCGGAGATCACTACCGCACACGTCTGACGCATACGCTTGAAGTCTCACAGGTGGCAAGGACGATCGCAAGGGCGCTGTTCCTGAACGAAGATCTCACCGAAGCCATTGCACTCGGTCATGATCTGGGACATTCGCCGTTCGGTCATGCAGGGGAGGCGATTCTCAACGAAATCTGTCCACACGGATACCGCCATTATGAACAAAGTCTGCGTGTGGTCGATCACATCGAGAAAAACGGCGAAGGACTGAATCTGACACAGGCTGTCCGCAACGGCATTCTTTGCCATACCAATAAAATAGCGGATACATTGGAAGGCAATATCGTGCGGGTCGCTGACCGCATTGCCTACATCAACCACGACATTGACGATGCGATGCGAGCAGGTGTACTTCTGCCGGGTGATCTGCCGGAACGCCCCATTGCCGTCCTCGGTTCGACACATACACAGCGCATCACCACGATGGTCGCCGCAGTCGTGGCACACGGGACGGATTCCATCGGCATGGATGAAGAAGTACAGGCGGCTGCCGATGAACTTCGCAGTTTCATGTTTGAGCGTGTCTACTATAACCCCGATGCCAAGCATGAGGAGGCAAAAGCGAAAATTCTCCTTGTTGAGCTTTACCGCTATTTCCGGCGGCATTCCGATATGATGCCCGAATTGTATCAGCGCATTGCCAAAAAGTTTGACCTCAATCGTGCCGTATGCGACTACATCTCCGGCATGAGTGACGGCTACGCTGTGGATCTGTATTCGGAATTATTTATCCCGAAATCGTGGAGGTGAGTGCATGGCTCGTCTGCCGGAGGAATTCTTGCAACGGCTTCGTGATGCCAATGACATTGTGGATATGTTCCGTTCTTACGCAGAAGTCAAAAAGCGTGGGCGAACCTATGTCTGCTGCTGTCCTTTTCATTCCGAGAAAACACCGTCCTGCACGATTTATCCCGAAAATCAGTCCTTTTTCTGTTTCGGCTGCGGTGTCGGCGGTGATTCGGTCACATTTGTCCGTAAAATGGAAAATGTGGGGTATATGGACGCGGTTCAGATTCTTGCACAGCGGGCGGGAATGCAGCTCCCCGCACGTTCCCCCGATGAGGAACGGACTGCCAATCTGCGGCGGCGCTGTCTGGAGATCAATCGGGAAACTGCCAATTTCTATTATATGCAGCTCGTGAAGGGTGAGGACAAGCGGGGATTGCAATATTTCCTGCAACGACAGCTCCGCCCCGAAACCATTAAGAAATACGGACTGGGGTTTGCCCCCGATGCGTGGAATCTGCTGCGGGATCACCTCAGATCCAAGGGCTACCATGAAAACGAAATGGTTGCGGCAGGCGTATGCCGACAGTCTGAAAAAGGCAATGTCTATGACTATTTCCGCAATCGGGTCATGTTTCCGATCGTGGATACGAAAGGCTCGGTCATTGCGTTCGGCGGGCGTGTCCTTGACGATAGCAAGCCGAAGTACTTAAATACCAACGATACTCCCGTATTTAATAAGGGAAAGAATCTGTTTTCCCTCAATTTCGCCAAAAACGCCTCTTCTACAACGTTCCTTTTAGCAGAAGGGTACATGGATGTCATTGCCGTCAATCAGGCGGGGTTTGACAATGTGGTGGCAACGCTCGGTACTGCCATCACTCCCGATCAGGCAAGACTCATCGCACAGTATGCCAAGGAGGTCGTGATCTCCTACGACAGCGACGGGGCGGGACAGGCTGCCACACAGCGGGCGATGAATCACTTTGCAGATGTGGGATTGCCGTGCCGTATCCTGAAAATGGAGGGCGCGAAAGATCCTGACGAGTTCATCAAAAAATTCGGCAGGGATCGTTTCCGTATGCTGATAGATCAGGCAGGTGATGTCAATCTGTTTCAGCTTGAACGCTGCAAACAGGGACTCGATACCGACACCGAGATCGGGAAAACAGAATATCTCCGCCGTGTCGTTCAGGTACTCAGTGAGATCGAAAACGACTTGCAGCGGGAGGTCTATATTTCCCGCATTTCCCACGAATCCGGCATTCGGAAAGAGGTGCTGCTCGCACAGGTGACGGAAGCGATCAAAAAACACCGCTACGGCGAAAAACGCCGCACGTTCCGTGCGATTGAATCGCAGTCGCTCCAGCGGGACGAGCTGAACCCCGATGCAAAGCTCTTTCCCCGTGAAAGCAAGGCGGAAGAACGGATTCTCGCCTATCTGATGCAGTATCCGGAGGACTGCGAAATGCTGTGGCAGCGTATCCCGCCGGAGCTGTTCAGGACGGAATTTCATCGGAAACTGTATGTGCGGATCTGCACGTTCTGCAAGGAAACAGGCAGTTTCGATGCTTCCGCCGTTCAGGAAGAACTGACTGTGGAGGAGTTCAGCCGCCTGATCGGTATTTCAGCCAGATACCGTGATACCCGTGTTACCCGTAACGTGGTGGAGGAATGCGCCGATGTGCTGCATCAGGCACAGCAGCGGATCACGCCCGGAGAAGATATGTCCGACGACGACCTGTTACAGCTTGTCGCAAGCAGAAAGCAGAAGAAATAAGACATTTATTAAGGAGGAAACAGAATGGACAAGAAGTCTACCATTGAAGCGCTGCTCGAAAGAGGCAAGGCAGCCGGAAAGCTCACCACACAGCAGATTTCTGTCGCACTCGAAGAAATGGATTTTGATGCCGATCAGATCAACAGTTTCTATGACAGTTGTGAACAGCAGAACATCGAGATCATCGACAACAATACCATTGACAATGATTTCGACCTGAATCACTTCGAGATCAACGAGAACCCCAATGACGACTTTGATTCCGCACTCTCCACCGAGGGACTTGCCGTGGACGATCCCGTGAAGATCTACCTCAAGGAGATCGGACGTGTGCCGCTGCTCTCCGGTGATGAGGAGATCGAGCTTGCCCGTGTTATGGTCGAGGGAACACCGCTTCAGGCAAAAAGAGCCAAACAGCGCCTTTCAGAAGCAAACCTGCGTCTGGTCGTTTCCATTGCCAAGAAGTATGTGGGCAGGGGAATGCAGTTCCTTGACCTGATTCAGGAAGGAAATCTCGGTCTGATCAAAGCGGTCGAGAAGTTCGATTACAACAAGGGATTCAAGTTCTCTACCTATGCAACATGGTGGATTCGTCAGGCGATCACCCGTGCCATTGCCGATCAGGCGCGTACCATCCGTATTCCGGTACATATGGTGGAAACGATCACCAAGGTCAAGAAGATTTCCAGCCAGCTCCTGCACGAGAACGGACATGATCCCTCTCCGGAGGAAATTGCAGAACGTCTCGAACTGCCCGTGGAGCGTGTGCGTGAGATCATGCGCATTGCACAGGATCCCGTTTCGCTCGAAACGCCCATCGGTGAGGAGGAGGATTCCCACCTCGGTGATTTCATTCCCGATGATGATGCCCCCGCCCCCGCAGATGCCGCTTCCCACACGCTGCTGAAAGAACAGCTCGAAGAAGTCCTTTCCACACTGACTGACAGGGAAGCCAATGTCCTGCGCCTGCGGTTCGGTCTGATCGACGGACGTTCCCGCACGCTTGAAGAAGTCGGCGCACAGTTCTGCGTCACCCGTGAGCGCATCCGCCAGATCGAAGCCAAGGCACTCCGCAAACTCCGCCACCCGTCACGTTCCAAGAAAGTGAAGGATTTTCTGGACTGATAATACCATGCAAATGAATTTTTGAAAAAAATTTTCCAAACCCTCTTGCTTTTTCCCGCAGGATGTGGTATAATAGTTGTATCATACAAAGAGAAAGGGTCGGACAGAGGTTCGACCCTTAACCTTTGCAAATGTTACGGCGCATCTGCCGCAGAAAGGAAGTACTCATGAAGCTGAAAAAATTCGGCGGTACCGAACAGCGTATCTATGACCTCATCGCTCCTGTTGTCACACAGCTCGGCTATCTTGTCTGGGATGTGCGCTATGAGAAAGAGGGCGCAAACTGGTATCTCCGCATCTTCATCGACAGCGAGACCGATTCCATCGGCATCAATGACTGTGAAAAAGTCACCACCCCCGTCAGCGATCTCCTCGATGAAACAGATCCCATCTCCCAGAGCTACATTCTGGAGGTAAGCTCTGCCGGTCTGGAGGCTGACCTCATCCGGGAAAGCCATTTCGATGCCTGCCTCGGCTGCAATGTCCGTGCAAGAGCCTTCCGTCCCTTTGAGGACGGCTCCCGTGAGATCATCGGTGAACTCACCGCATGGGATAAGGACGGCATTTCTCTTTCCGTGGACGGAGAGACAAAACAGCTCGCTTTCAATGCACTCACTTTCGTGAAGCTGTATTTCGATTTTGACGAAACTTAAACTTACGGAGGCGTATTATTTTCATGGATAATAATTTTTTCAAGGCGCTTGAAGATCTCGGCTCAGAGAACAGCGTCGATCAGGATGTCGTGATCGAAAAGGTCAAGTCTGCGATGCAGAAGGCTGCACAGCGTATGTATCCCGACTGCAAGGAATGTATCCGTGTGGATATTGACCCGAAGAAGAAGATCTTCAATGTCGTGCTGATGCAGGAGATCGTGGACGAGGAACCGTTCAATGATACGCAGGTCTATATCGACGAGGCAAGAGCCATTGACCCCACCGCTTATGTCGGCGGCACGCTTGAACGCAGACTGGATATTTCCAAATTCGGCAGAGCGTCCGCACAGTCCGCAAAGCAGTCCATCAAAGGTGATCTGCGGGACATCAATCGTGACCGCCTGCTTGAAAAATTCGAGTGCAAGGTCAAGGACATCATCACCGCTGTCGTGACACAGGTTGAACCCGGCAGAGGTTCGGCAACGCTGATGTACGACAAGACGGAACTGTATCTGCTCAAACAGGAACAGATCCCCGGCGAGGAACTCAAAGAGGGCATGAGCATCAAGGTCTATATCACCGATATTGCCAACCGTTCCAAGAAGCCCATCATCAAGCTCTCCCGTGTGCATCGGGATCTCGTCAAGCGCCTCTTTGAACTCGAAGTGCCCGAAATCTATGACGGTACGGTTGTCATCAAGGCGATCTCCCGTGAGGCAGGTTCCCGTACCAAGATCGCTGTGCAGTCCACTGACCCGAATGTAGATGCCGTCGGTGCGTGCATCGGTGAGAAGCGTTCCCGTATCTCGGCAGTCGTCCGTGAACTGAACGGCGAGAAGATCGACATTATCAAGTACAGCGATGACCCTGCGGAATTTATCTCCAAGGCACTTGCCCCCGCCAAGGTCAGTCACGTCTATATCCTTGAAAACAAGGAAGAGCCGACGTTCTCCTATGACGGCGAACTCCGTCAGCCCAAGATCTCCGCAATTGCTGTTGTGCCGCACGATCAGCTCTCCCTTGCCATCGGCAACAAGGGTCAGAACGCCAAGCTCGCCGCCAAGCTCACAGGCTGCAAGATCGACATCAAATCCGATCAGGAGCCGCTGGAAATTCCGATTCCCGCACCTGCGTCCAAGTCCGAACCGATCAGCGATGCCGTGCAGGACGAAGAACCGCTTTTCGCAGAGGAAACACCGGCAGCAGAAACTTCTGCGGAGTAAGACGGTATGACACAGAAGAAGATCCCGATGCGCCAGTGCATCGGCTGCGGCGAAATGTTCCCCAAGCGTGACCTGATCCGTGTGGTCAGACCGAAGGAAGGCGAGATCACCCTTGATCTCACCGGCAAGCTGTCGGGCAGAGGGGCGTATCTTTGCAGATCTGCGGAATGCCTGCGCATGGCGGAGAAGAATCACCGTCTCGAACGCAGTTTTTCGTGCAGGATCCCGCCGGAAGTTTACGAGGTGATGGCAAATGCTCTCACAGAAGCTCAGAGGGATTCTTAGTATCTGCCGCAAGGCGGGAAAGCTCGAAACGGGCTTTGCACCGATGAAAGAAGCACTCCCGTCCGGCAGGGTGTGCGGCGTTGTCACAACGTCCGACATCTCCCCGAAAACATATAAGGAAGTACAGTTTTACTGTCAGAAATATCACGTCCCTGTCTGTCCCGTGCCGCTGGATATGGTTTCCATGGGGAACGCCATCGGCAGAAAGGCGGCGGTCATTGCCGTCCTTGATGCGGGATTTTACGACAGGATCCACCGGCTCTGTGAGGAGGAACACTCCGCAGAGCAACCAGAATAGGAGGTTTATTGCCTATGGCAAAGAAGATCAAGATCTCGGAGGCTGCGAAAGACTTAAGGATCTCCGCAAAGGAGCTGGCAGCTTTCTTAGAGGAAAAGTTCGGCGGTAAGAAAACCACCAGTTCTTCCATGACAGAGGAGGAGCTGAACCTCGTTCTCGAATATTACACACAGAAAAATGCAGTAGATAATTTCGATGCTTACTTTGCAAGCAGAAATATGCCCCGTCCTGCCGAGGAAGAACCCAAGGCAGAGAAGAAGGAAGAAAAGAAACCGCCCAGAAAGAAGCACGAGAAAAAGCCTGCGCCCAAGGTCGAGGAGAAGTCTGCACCCAAGGTCGAGGAGAAGCCTGTTCCGAAGGCAGAGGAAAAGCCTGCACCCAAGGTCGAGGAAAAGCCTGCGCCCAAGGCAGAGGTGAAGCCTGCTCCGAAGGCAGAGGAAAAGCACGCTTCCAAATTTGAGGAGAAGCCCGACTTCAAGGCTGCCAAGCAGCGCAAGGAAGAGAAGAAAAAGGCAAAGCAGTCCTCTCAGCCTCATGTGGAAAAGACCCGTCTCGGCAGCGTGATCGGTGAGGGCAAGACCGAAGTCACCGAACAGCGCAGAACCGTCGATACCAGGGGCAGCTATGTCGATCTCGACAAGTACAACGAACGCTATGAGCAGATCGCAGGGTCTGACAAGCGGCGGGATAATGCCTCTACCAAGAAGCAGAAGATCAACCAGAAGTCCGCACAGCGCAATAAGGGCAAGCAGGGCAGCCGCAAGCAGGAAACCGAGGCACAGCGTCTCTCCCGCATGGAGCTGGAACGTGCCCGCAAGCAGCAGCTCAAGGTCAAGATTCCCGACAACATCACTGTCGGTGAGCTGGCAACCCGCCTGAAAGTGACCGCTTCCAAGGTCATCGGCAAGCTCATGGGTCTGGGCGTGATGGCTTCGATCAATGAGGAAATCGATTTCGATACCGCAAGTCTCGTTGCCGAGGAGCTGGGCGCAAAGGTGGAAAAGGAAGTCGTTGTCACCATCGAGGAACGTCTGATCGAGTCCGAAGAGCATGACGATGAGAACCAGCAGCCCCGTCCGCCTGTCGTTGTCGTTATGGGTCACGTTGACCACGGTAAGACTTCCATCCTTGACCGCATCCGTCATGCCAATGTCACCGCTTCCGAAGCAGGCGGCATTACCCAGCATATCGGCGCTTATCAGGTCAAGCACAACGATCAGGTCATTACGTTCCTCGATACACCCGGTCACGAGGCGTTCACGTCCATGCGTGCAAGAGGTGCGAATATCACCGATATTGCGATTCTTGTTGTCGCTGCCGATGACGGCATCATGCCGCAGACGGTAGAGTCGATCAACCATGCCAAGGCTGCGGGCGTTTCCGTGATCGTTGCGATCAACAAGATGGATAAGGAAGCTGCCAACCCCGACAGAGTTCTCCAGCAGCTCACCGAATACGGTCTGGTCTGCGAGGAGTGGGGCGGCGATACCATCTGTATCCCCGTTTCTGCAAAGACGGGCATGGGCATTGATGATCTGCTGGAAAATGTCCTGCTCGTTGCCGAGGTCAAGGAGCTGACCGCCAACCCCGACAGACTTGCCAAGGGTACTGTCATCGAGGCAAGACTCGACAAGGGCAGAGGTCCCATTGCAACACTTCTTGTACAGAAGGGTACACTTCACACGGGCGACATCATCATTGCAGGCACATCGGTCGGCAAGGTGCGTGTGATGACCAACTACAAGGGCAAGCCCGTCAAGGAGGCAGGTCCTTCCGTTCCGGTTGAGATCACAGGTCTGGACGAAGTGCCGAGTGCTGGCGATACGTTCAATGCCGTGGAAGATGAGCGCCTTGCAAGAACGCTTGTGGAGCAGAGAAAGCACGAGCAGAAGGAAGCACTGTTCCAGAGCAGCACCACCAAGCTCACACTCGACAACCTGTTCAGCCAGATCGAAGAAGGTCAGACCAAGGAACTGCCCATCATCGTCAAGGCGGACGTACAGGGCAGCGCCGAGGCGGTCAAGGCATCGCTGGAGAAGCTCTCCAATGATGAAGTGCGTGTGCGTGTCATTCACTCCGCCGTCGGTGCGGTCAAGGAAAGCGATGTCATGCTTGCCAATGCATCCAATGCGATTATTGTCGGCTTCAATGTGCGCCCCGATAACGGTGCGGCGGAAAGTGCTGCCCGTGACGGCGTGGACATCCGTCTGTATCGTATCATCTATGATGCCATCGAGGAGATCACAACGGCGATGAAGGGTATGCTTGCTCCGAAATTCCGTGAAGTGATGCTCGGCAAGGCAGAGGTGCGTGAGATCTACAAGATTTCCAGTGTCGGTACGGTTGCAGGTTCTTATGTACTGGAGGGCAAGCTCACCAACAAGAGTCAGATCCGTGTTGTGCGTGACGGTATCATCGTGGCAGACGATCACATTGCAGGCTTGCAGCGTTTCAAGGATGCGGTCAAGGAAGTCGCATCCGGCTATGAGTGTGGTATTTCGCTGGAGAAGTTTGCCGACATCAAGACAGGTGATATTTTCGAGGCATATATCATGGAGGAATATCAGCCGGAATAAGAGCCTGTTTTGCATCTTCTGACCTTCATCATATTTGCAGAAATGGCGATATATAGCCAAAGTGAAGCTCGGTGAATCTCTTTTCCCATCCTTATACACAGAGAAAAAAATAAAAAATTTTCTTCTCTGTAAAAGGTATGGAAACAGGCTTCACTGACCTTCACTCTTTCAGAAAAACGGCGATATATAGCGGAAAGGATGATTTGCATGGAATATACACGCATGAGTACCAAGGATATGCTCCAGTACTGTGATGAGGCTCTGGCATGGGATCAGTTCGGTCCTGTGGACATCTTCTTCTTTGAATCCGTCAAGCGCATTCTGCTGGGGCAATGTTCTGCTGTCGAAGCACCGCAGCCGGAGGAACAGGACGAACTGAAAGACATCGAAACGCCCGTCCCCGCTGAGGAGCTGATCTCCTATGACGATCAGGCTGCCCTGCTTACGGAAGCGATCGCTTCCGAAACCTTCTTCGACAGCAGCGAAACTTATACGATCACAGAGGAGGCATAATATGCCCAGCTTTAAGAATCACCGTATGTCTGAGGACATTCATCGGGAACTTACCGACATTCTCCGCAGTGTCAAAGACCCCCGTGTCAGCAATATGCTGTCTGTGGTACGGGTCGATCTGAGTCAGGACGGCTCACACTGCAAGGTGTTCGTTTCCAGCCTGCGCGGGTGGGACGATACCGTGGAATCGGTCAGGGGACTGAAAAGCGCTGCGGGCTTTATCCGCAGAGAACTGTTTGCACGTCTGAAAATGCGCAAGAGTCCGGAACTGCACTTCATCGCCGACGATTCCATCGAACGGGGCGCAGAAGTTGCCCGCAAACTCGAACGCATGGCAATCGCAGAACAGGAGGAATCCGATGACACCGATCAGTATTGAGGAGACAGCGGCGTTTCTCACACAGTGCAAAGATGCATATATCCTGATCCACCGTTCGCCCGACGGCGACTGCATCGGCAGCGGCTACTCCCTGCAAGCCGTCCTGAAACAGTTCGGCATACGCTCCAGAGTGCTGTGTGATGACCCCATTCCGCACCGCTTCGGCTACCTGCTCCCCGATGAAGAAGAAGAGGACTTTGAGCCGCAGTGCATTCTTTCGGTCGATGTGGCGGACGAGGCACTGTTCGGCAGTTTGCAGGAGCGATTCGCAGGAAAAGTCGATCTCTGCGTGGATCATCATGTCTCCAACAACGGCTATGCCGCAAGGCTTCTGGTCGAACCGGAGGCATCGGCTGCGTGCGAAGTCCTCTACAAGGTCTATCGGGCAATGGGCGTGAAGATGAACAAACAGATCGCCATGTGCCTGTATACCGGCATTGCGACCGATACCGGCTGCTTCAAGTACAGCAACGCTTCCGCCGACACGCACCTGATCGTCTCGGAAATCATGCGGGAATTTCCCCATATCCGCTATGATCTCATCAATCGGGAAATGTTCACGGTCAAGACACGGGGACAGCTTGCGGCGGAAACTTTCATGCTCCGGAATATGGAATACCACGCAGACGGACGCATCACTATCGTCTGGGCAACCAAGGCGATCTGCGAACAGCATGGCGTGGACGTGAAGGATATGGAAGGTCTGACTTCCCTCGGCTTGCAGCCTGAGGGCGTGGAAGTCGGCATTACCGTGCGGGAACGGGAGAACGGTGAATTCAAAGTCTCCATGCGTTCGGCAAGAGATGTCAACGTGTCTGCGATCTGTCAGTCCCTCGGCGGCGGCGGTCACGTCAAAGCGGCAGGCTGCACCGTTTCGGGGACAATAGACGAAATGCGGCGCACACTCCTTGCCGCAGTGGAGGCGGTACTATGAACGGTATCCTGCTTGTCAACAAGCCCGAACGCTGGACTTCGTTCGATGTGATCGGCAAGCTGCGGGGCGTTCTGCACATGAAACGTCTCGGTCATGCCGGTACACTTGATCCGATGGCAACCGGCGTTCTGCCCGTCTTTGTCGGCTACGCAACAAGAGCCTGCGGTATGCTCCCCGATGATACCAAGTCGTATACGGCAGGTTTCCAGCTCGGTCAGGTCAGCACAACGCAGGACTGCACAGGCGAAATTCTCGAAACCAAGGACTTTTCCGACATCACCGCCGTGCAGATCACACAGGTTCTCTCCCATATGACGGGACTTGTTCCGCAGCTTCCGCCCATGTACTCGGCTTTGAAAGTGAACGGTCAGAAACTCTATGATCTGGCAAGAAAAGGAAAGACGGTTGAACGTCAGCCCAGAACCGTGCGCATTGAAAGCCTGACGCTCACGGCATTTGACCCCGTTGCGGGTACGGGCATCATCGAGATCACCTGCGGGGGCGGGACTTATGTCCGCACCATTCTGCACGATATGGGGCAGGCACTCGGCTGCGGGGCGCTCATGACTTCGCTTTGCCGCACGGTTTCCAACGGTTTCCCGCTTCAGCGCTGCCTGACCCTTGAACGGGTTCAGGAACTGGCGGAACGGGAGCAGATCGGGTCGATTCTCATTCCGCTGGAAGAGGTGTTCTCCTCTCTGCCGCCGCTGCATCTTGACTTGCAGCAGACAAGACTGTACCGCAACGGCGTGAAACTTGCACTCGATTCACTGACACTTCCGGATGCGGAGCGTTATGCTGTGTTCGGTGCAGCGGAGGGATTTCTCGGCACGGCGCTTGCCGACCGTGAGGCGGGTGTTCTTCGCATTGAACGCAATCTCTGTCCGCCTGCGGAGGTCACGGAATGAGCCGCACGGCGGTCGCTCTGGGACTGTTCGACGGTGTTCACCTCGGACACAGGGCGGTGCTTGGTGCGGCGGCTGCCCGACAGCAGGAAGGTCTGCTTCCCGCTGCTTTCACCTTTCAGCCCGAATTTGCAGGGCAGAAGGGTGCTGTCGGTTTCCTCTACACGGCGGCACAGCGGGAAGAGATCCTGCGGGAAGAATGCGGCATTCCGGAAGTGCTGTCGCTGTCGTTTGCGCAGGTCGGTTCTCTTTCCGGAGAAGAGTTTGTTCGGGGCATTCTGTGTGAGCGCATGAATGCCGTCTTTGTTGTCTGCGGGGAGGATTTCCGTTTCGGCAGAGGTGCGGCGTGGAATGCCGATGCTCTGCGGGAGTTTGGCAGAAGATACGGATTTGCCGTGCAGGTCGTTCCGGCGGTCTGCAAGGACGGCGGGGTGATCTCATCAAGCCGCATCCGCAGTCTGCTGTCGGACGGCAGAATCTGTGAGGCAAATGCCCTTCTCGGCGCTCCCTATCAAATCTGCGGGAAAGTGCTGCACGGGGCGCACCTCGGTCACACCATCGGGTTTCCGACGATCAACCAGAACTTTGCACAGGGACAGCTTGTTCCGCACTTCGGGGTCTATGCCTCGGAGACGATCACGGCACAGGGATGCTTTCTCTCTGTGACCGACATCGGGGTCAAGCCCACGGTCGGGTACAGCGGTCTGCCCCTCGCAGAGACACATATCCTCGACTTTTCCGGCGACCTCTACGGTCAGGTAATCACCGTGCGGCTGCTGCATTTCCTGCGGGAAGAACAGCGTTTTGACAGCCTCGATGCTCTGCGCTCCCGCCTTTCTGCCGACGCAGACCGATGCAGACAGCTTTCAGGGAATTATCATGGACTTAACACATAAGACAACTATAATAAGATAGTATGCGGAATGCAGAAAGGGGAGGATTTCCTATATGATAGAAGTCAGACATCTGACGAAACATTACGGCGATAAGAAAGCCGTCAATGATATCAGTTTCACCGTGCATGACGGTGAAATTTTAGGCTTTCTCGGACCCAATGGTGCGGGTAAGTCTACCACGATGAATATGCTCACCGGTTACATCTCTTCCACGTCCGGACAAGCGATCATCAACGGCGTGGACATTCTGGAAGATCCGATCGCTGCCAAGCGCAATATCGGCTATCTGCCCGAAATTCCGCCGCTGTATCTTGATATGACGGTGAAGGCATATCTCAATTTTGTATACGATCTCAAAAAATGCAGACTGCCCAGACGTTCCCACCTCAAGGACGTGCTGACGCTCTGCAAGGTCAAGGACGTGGAGGAACGGCTCATCCGCAATCTCTCCAAGGGCTATAAACAGCGTGTCGGTCTGGCACAGGCGCTCATCGGCAACCCGCCCGTACTGATTCTCGATGAACCGACCGTCGGTCTTGACCCCAAGCAGATGGTCGAGATCCGCACGCTGATCAAGCGGCTCGGCAAGAATCATACGGTCATTCTCAGTTCTCATATCCTTTCGGAGATTCAGGCGGTCTGTGACCGTGTGATCATCATCAACAAGGGCGTTGTGGCTGCCGATGATACGGCGACCAACCTTTCCGATCAGGTCACGACCGATCACCGTGTCGTTGCCCGCATCGAGGGCGAGAAGGCTGCCGTCCTGCAAGCCATCCGCACGATTCCCGGCATTAAATATGTCCGTGCCGATATGGAACGTGAACCCGGTATCTGGGAATTTGAGATGGAAGCACAGCCCGGTCAGGACATCCGCCGTGACATCAACCGCATCGCACGGGAAAATGACTGGAATATTCTCCTGCTCAAAACCATGGAAATGACCCTTGAGGATATCTTCCTCAAGATCACCATGGGCGAACAGGTCGAGATGAACAAAAAGGGAGGTGCGCAGTAATGGGAGCAATCTATCGCAGAGAAATCGGCGCATTCTTTACTTCAAGTATTGCGTATACGTTTCTGACGGTGTTTTTCAATGTGGCAGGGTTCTTCTTCACGATGAATAACCTTTCCGCAGGCGCAACCGATCTCATGGGCATATTTTCCATGATGTTTGTCGCTTCGGTCATCATGATCCCCATTCTGACCATGCGGCTGTTCAGCGAAGAAAAGAAACAGCGCACCGAACAGGGTCTGCTCACCGCACCTGTCTCCCTCACAGGCATCGTGCTGGGGAAATACTTTGCCGCACTGACGGTCTACATCATTGCGGCTTCCGTGGTGTTCTTCTACGGCATCATCATGAGCCTGTTCGGTACGGTGGCATGGATGACGCTCTTTTCCAATTTCATTGCCATGGTTCTGGTGGGGGCGGCGTTTATCGCCGTGGGACTGTTCGTCTCGTCGCTGACGGAAAATCAGGTCGGGGCAGCGGTCGGCGGTATCGTCTGCCTGCTGGTGCTGCTGCTGAGTGATCTGGCAGCCCCCCGCATTCAGGTCGAATGGATTCAGAAACTCCTCGTCGATCTGAGTTTCTATGCAAGATATTATGAATTTACCTGCGGCATTTTCAACCTCTCCAGTGTGCTGTTCTTTATCAGCACGGCGGTGCTGTTCAACTTCTTCACCGTGAGAGTGTTTGAGAAACGCCGCTGGAGTTAAGGAGGCGGGAATATGGCTGAGAACGAAACAGAAAAGCAGGAAACGGTCACAGAACCGTCCCTTTCCGATCAGAAACCCGCAGAACAGCCCGCCAAGCCGAAGAAAAAGGTCAACCTTGCTGCACGCAAGAAACTCAAATACGGCGGTATTGCCACAGCGATCACCTGTATCGTAACGGCAGCGGTCATCGGCGTGAATGTGCTGGTCAGCCGTGTGGTTGAAAAATATCCGCTGAAAATTGACCTGACGGAAACCGGTATGTATGAGATCTCCGATGAGAGCCGCAATTTCTTGCAGGGAATGACAAAAGATGTCAATTTTACGGTTCTCATGAGCGAAACGAATTTCAATACCAGCGGTATCAATATGAAGATGGTCTCTGAACTGCTGGATCGTTATGCACAGTATTCCGATAAGGTTCACCTGAGCTATGTTGACCCCACAACACACCCCGATGTGGTCAACAACTATCAGCAGAACTATTCCGGTACGTTGCAGGAGGGGGACATCATTGTCTCCGATGCGGCGGACGATTCCAAGATGCGTGTGGTCAGCGTGGGCAGCCTGTTCAGCTATGACCAGCAGAAACTCATGGCAGCACGCTACTACGGACAGGGCACTGTGGAAGATGCCGTCACGGGCTTTTCCGGGGAACAGAACCTCACGGCAGCACTGCTTTACGTCACCGATGCCAACCCCGTCAAGGTCGGGTTCATCGACAAGGCGAACGGTCAGCCGTTGTATAATTCCCAGTTCCACGGCTACGCTGTCAATATCATGGCAACGACACTCGCCAAGAACGGCTACGATGTGCAGTCGATCGATCTCTACAAGGATCAGCTTGACCCGTCTGTATATGATATGCTCATTCTGCCCGCCCCCGTCAATGACCTGACGGCAACCGCAGTGGACAGCATTTCCGCATTTCTCTTCAATGACGGCAGCTATGACCGCAACCTCATCTATGTGGCAGACTTCACACAGGGCAAAACGCCCAAAATTGACGAACTGCTCGGCACATGGGGTGTGGAAGTAACCAGAAATCTTGCATTGGAGGGAAAAACCGATGCCGCACAGCAGGTGACACTTGCCGTGGGTCCTGCGGCAGTCCCGCTGGCAACGGTCGCAGATACGGCATACGCCGAGGGCATGGCAAATGACAGCCTGCCGATCGTCGCACCGCTTTGCCGTCCGATCACACTGCTCTGGGAGTCCAGATCAGGCGGTATCACGTCTGCACTTCTGAAAAGTTCCGAAACCGTTTACCTCAACGAGATGGGTGCGCAGGAGGAGAATCCCGACAAGTCCCCTGTCGGTGCGCAGAACGTCATGGCAATGACCACCCGCAGCGAGATCATCGACAATGTGAAGCATTCGAGCAATATCATGGTACTCGGTTCCATGATGCTGCTTGACCCCAACGTGATGCAGGATGCCGCCTATAACAATGCGTCCTTCTTCATCAGCGCATCCAATACCATGAACGGCAAGGGCGCAGGCATTGTCATTGCCGAAAAACAGCTCACTTCACAGAAACTTACCATGTCTGCTGGCAGTATGCGGGGCGCAATCTTTGCTGTCTTTGTACTGCCGATGCTCGTGGCAGTCACAGGTGTGGTCGTGATTATGAGGAGACGCAACAAATGAGTGATGAACAAAAACAGTCCGGATATGTCGCAGATAATGAAAATGCGGAGGCGGATACCATCTTCGGTTCCGCCCCCGAACAGAAACAGACTTCGCAGAAGAAAGGTCCTTCCAGAAGCATCCGCAATCTGCTGATCGCCGTCTGTCTGGCAGTGGTTGTCGGTGCGGGGCTGACGGCTGTTCTGCTTGTTAACCGTGCTTCAGCGCCCGACAGCGGACAGACGGACACCACCGACCCCGCTGCGGAAAATATCAAGCTCAACGATGCCGATGAACTCAATGTCAAGGAAGTGGACATCAAAGGCGATTCGCCGTTCCATGTCACACGCACCGTCAAGGGCAGGGAAGATGCCCCCTCGGAATATGTGATCGAGGGCTTTGAGGGGCTTGCGCTCGATGATGCACTGCTCTCGACCCTTGCCTATAACGGCTCGATCTTTGAGGCGGAACGTCTCATCGAGGAACAGCCCGATGACCTCAGCCGCTACGGACTTGCACAGCCCCGTGCAGATGTCACCATGTCCTATGACGACGGTTCACAGTTCCGTTTTCAGATCGGCATGGATTCGCCCACGGAAAGCGGCAAAGTCTACTGCGCCGTGGACGGCAATGTCTATCTGATCCGGAATTCCCTTGTTGCCAACTATTGCAGAACGCCGGAGGATTACCTCTCGAAAACGATCCTGCCCGCACTCGCTGAAGGGGAAGTGGTGATCGTTAAGAATCTGCGTGTCTCCCGTGAGGATCTCGACGAGGATATTGTACTCGAATATGACGAGGCGGCTGCCGAAAGCAGCGATGTCGGCGGTACGGCGGCAACGCATATCATGACAGAGCCGATCTTCACTTACCTGAATGTGGAGAAATCCAAGGACATTACCAACGGTATGTTCGGACTGACGGCGCAGGAAGTTGCGGTCATTCATCCGGAAGATGCCGATTTTGCCCGTACAGGTCTGGATGCGCCGTTCTGCACCGTGGAAATGGAAACAGGCGACGGAAACAAACGTGTGCTGACGTTCGGGCATTCCTATCAGACCGACGACGGAACGACACTCTATTATATGCATCTCGAAGGCCTGGATGAGATCTTCGGCGTTTCCGCGGATAATGCAAAATGGCTCACGTTCCGACCGGGGGATATTTCTTCTTCCAACATCTTTGTGACAAATGTGTGGAACATCGGTACGCTGGACATTACGGACAAGACCCATGATTTTCGTTTTGTCGGCGAGGGCAATAAGGACAATTACACCGTTACCCTCAACGGCAAGGAATGCGACAAGGAACGCTATCGGACTTTGTACCGCTTTTTGCTGTATATCTACGGCGAGGAGCTGTATCTCGGTGAATTGCCCGACGGCGAGCCGGATGCAGAAGTGCATCTGACTACGCAGAACGGCAAGGAGGATTATACCATCAGCTTCTATCGGGTGAGTGATCTCAGAACGATCGTTGCCCGTGACGGACAGCCGGGGTATGTCATCCGTTCTTCCGCACTCGATACGCTTTCCTATAATCTTGGTATTTTTGACGATACGGAGAAGGACTTCAAGACAAGCTGGCAGTAATCTCCGTATCCCGCAATCTATCAACGGAAAGGAGTTTTGAAAATGGATTTTATGATGTACAAAGGATACCCGCTTGTGAGAAAGGGTAATGATATTTATTTCGGCTACATGAGTGAGCCATATGTCATCTGGCTTCAGGCAGAGGACGCAAAAGAGGAAAAGGGCGTAAAGCTCTCCCATAAGGTGCGCTTTTACCAGATGAAAACAGATGAGAACCTCAATCCCATTGATGCAATTGTGAAGAACGGAGAACGTCCGACACTCTATGATGCTCTCGAAGTCGCTTCCACATGGCTCAGACGTGCCAATCAATCATAATTCCGTTTCGGAAACAAAGGAGTAAAACAACATGAAGAACAGATGGATTGCCGGTGTGCTGGCGTTTGCCGCATTTACCGGTATGCTGACAGGTTGCTCGAAATCGACAGCGGACAGTTCCGCCGCTGAAACACGCGCTGCCGGCGATGTCAGCGCAGAACAGCAGGGCAATGCACAGGATAACGCCGCAGAATCAGGCGGAACATTCATCATCACACTGCATCCCGAAGATGCGCCGATCAGTTGCGAGAATTTTGAAAAGCTCGTCAAGGAAGGCTATTATGACGGACTGACGTTCCACCGTGTCGTGGAGGATTTCATGGCACAGGGCGGCGATCCCACCACCGGCGGCAAGGAACAGGCGGATTCCATCAAGGGCGAATTTATCAGCAACGGTGTGCAGAATGACCGCAAACATTTGAGAGGCACGGTTTCTATGGCGCGTACCAGTGATCCGAACAGTGCTTCCAGCCAGTTCTTTATCTGCTATACTGAATGTGATTACCTCGACGGTGCTTATGCCGCTTTCGGAGAAGTCACAGAGGGTATGGAAGTTGTGGACGACTTCCTGAAAGTGGAGCGTGTCATCGGCGCTGACGGCGCACAGTCCGCCCCCACAAGCCCCATCATCATGGAAAAAGTCGAGATGATCGACGACGATGCAGACGGCAACCACCGTGTACAGGTCACAATGAACAATTTCCTCGGCTGATAAAAATAACCCCCGACCTGATCGGCCGGGGGTTTTGATATGCTCAGAGATTCGGGATATTGCTGTGTTCAGGCTCAGTCTTGGTGTTGCGGACAAGCTGGATATTCGAGTAGATGTCCATACCAGTACCCGCAGGAATGAGCTTACCGATGATTGCGTTCTCCTTCAGACCTTGCAGATGATCGGTCTTGCCGCGGATGGCTGCATCGGTCAGAGCCTTGGTCGTCTCCTGGAAGGAGGCTGCCGAGATGAACGAATCGGAACTCGATGCCGCCTTTGTGATACCCTGCAATACAGGCGATGTCTCAATCAGGCGGAAATCTGTCTGTCCCGCATCAATGCGTTTCTGGATCTCTAAGTTGAGATCGGCAATGCGCTTGCGCTCGACAAGCATTCCGGGGAGCAGATATTCAGTGCTCTGCACTTCGTTTGCGCTGCCTACATCTTCAATGCGCACCTTGCGCAGCATCTGACGGACAATGACTTCGATGTGCTTATCGTTGATATCAACACCCTGCAAACGGTAAACCTTCTGCACTTCGGTGATGATATAGTCCTGTACGGCGGAGGTGTCCAGCACTTCGAGAATGCGGGACGGGTAAACGTTGCCTTCTGTCAGGCGGTCGCCCTTCTCCACTCTTGCACCATCACGGACATTCTGGCAGTACTTGTAGTTGTAAGGTACGCTGATCTCATCGGCATCGTTGGTGTCAGGGTCACGGATGATGAGCGTGCGCAGGTTCTTTTCCTCACGCAGCTCGAGAATACCGCTTCTGCCCGCAACAATCGCTGCATTCTTCGGTTTTCTTGCCTCGAACAGTTCCTCGACACGGGGAAGACCCTGTGTGATGTCGCCCTCACCGCCGGATGCGATACCGCCGGTATGGAAGGTTCTCATGGTAAGCTGTGTACCCGGCTCACCGATGGACTGCGCCGCAATAACGCCGACTGCTTCACCGACATTGACCAGATTGTTATTGGCAAGGTTCGCACCGTAGCACTTTGCGCACACACCGCGCTTTGCACGGCATTTCAGCACGGAACGGATCTTGACACGCTCAATGCCGAGTTCGATGATGCGCTTGGCATCCTTTTCGGTCAGAAGCTTATCCTTGCTGATAATCAGTTCGCCTGTTTCCTTGTCACGGAGATCCTGAACGAGGAATCTGCCGACCAGACGGTCAACCATCTTCTCGATCAGTTCGTTGCCGCTTTTGATCTCGTATGCGTCCAGACCGTCGGTTGCACCGCAGTCCTGCTCACAGATGATAACATCGTGCGAAACGTCTACCAGACGGCGGGTCAGATAACCGGAGTCGGCGGTACGCAGGGCGGTATCAGCCAGACCCTTTCGGGCGCCTCGGGACGAGATGAAGTATTCCAGAATGTTCAGACCCTCACGGTAGTTTGCACGAATCGGGATTTCAATGACAGAACCCGATGTATTGGCGATCAGTCCGCGCATTCCGGCAAGCTGACGAAGCTGCGAGATAGAACCACGGGCACCGGAGTCTGCCATCATCTGAATGGGGTTGTACGGATCCATGTTGGCTGTCAGGGCTTTGGTAACGTCGTCGGTTGCATCGTTCCATGTCTTGACCACGAGCTTGGACTTTTCGTCCTCGGAAAGTCTGCCCTTGTTGAACTGCTTGGTAATAACGTCGATCTTCTCTTCCGCCTTGGCGATGATCTCCTTTTTCTGCGGGGGAATGGTCGCATCGCAGACGGCGGTCGTGATACCGGAACGTGTGGAGAAACGGAAACCGAGTGCCTTTACCTTGTCGAGTACCTCGGAAGTGGTGGTCGTGCCGTGAATGCGGATGCAGCGGTCAATAATCTCTGCGAGCTGCTTCTTCTTGACGAGGAAGGAGATCTCCAGATCAAACTGCAATTCCGAATTGGTACGGTCTACATAGCCCAGATTCTGGGGGATATTCTCGTTGAAGATGAGTCTGCCGATGGTGCAGTCGATGATCTTGGACAGCTTCTTCTCGGCGATGTCCTTGGTGATGCGGACACGGATCGGAGCATGGAGGGTCACGTCACCTTCGTAATATGCCATCATCGCTTCGTCCACGTCACGGAACACCTTGCCTGCGCCCTTGTCGTTTTCCTTGAGCATGGTCAGATAATAAGAGCCGAGGATCATATCCTGAGACGGAACGGCTACGGGGTGACCGTCGGAAAGTTTCAGCAGGTTGTTGGCGGCAAGCATCAGGAAACGTGCCTCCGCCTGTGCCTCTGCGGACAGCGGGAGGTGAACTGCCATCTGGTCGCCGTCAAAGTCGGCGTTGAATGCCGAGCATACCAGCGGGTGGAGCTTGATTGCACGGCCCTCTACCAGAATCGGCTCAAATGCCTGAATGCCCAGACGGTGCAGTGTAGGCGCACGGTTCAGCAGAACGGGGTGGGACTTGATGACGTGTTCGAGTGCATCCCATACAGACTTATCCGTTGCTCTGTCCACGATCTTGCGGGCAGACTTGATGTTGGCGATCACGCCCGTGTCCACAAGGCGCTTTAATACGAACGGCTTGAACAGCTCAAGTGCCATTTCCTTGGGCAGACCGCACTGGTACATTTTCAGCTCAGGACCTACGACGATAACCGAACGTCCGGAATAGTCAACACGCTTACCGAGCAGATTCTGACGGAAGCGTCCCTGCTTACCTTTCAGCATATCGGAGAGCGATTTGAGCGCACGGTTATTCGGACCTGTAACGGGTCTGCCGTGTCTGCCATTGTCGATGAGGGCATCCACAGCTTCCTGTAACATACGCTTCTCGTTGCGGACAATGATGTCCGGTGCTTCAAGTTTCAGCATACGCTGGAGACGGTTGTTTCTGTTGATGACACGTCTGTAGAGGTCGTTGAGGTCGGAAGTCGCATAGCGGCCGCCGTCCAGCATGACCATCGGGCGCAGATCGGGCGGAATGACCGGTACTACGCTCATGACCATCCATGAGGGCTTGTTGCCTGACTGGAGGAATGCTTCGATGATCTCCAGACGCTTCAGAATCTTGATTTTCTTCTGACCGTTGGGCAGACCTTTCAGTTCCTCCTTGAGGGATTCTGCGGTATATTCCAGATCGCCGATCCAGTTTTCACGGCGGATCTCGGCAAATTCTTCCTTGGTGGGGTCGAATTTCTGTTCAAACAGTTCTACGATATAGCTGAAACCTGTCTTGATGAGGGCGGGGGTGTCGGAGGGGTTATCCTCGCACTTGCGGTTATAGGGGAGAAGCATTTCCTTATAATCCGCATAGCCGACAACATCGCCGTCGCTGTAGCCGGAATTTTCACCCTTCTCTACATAGTAGGAGAAACGGTGCAGATAGTTGTGAATGTCACGCTCCGGCATATCAAGTGCTTTGGAGAACAGGTCAATATGCTTTTCAATAAAGCAGATGTAACCTTCGGGGTCGTACTCATCGAGAAGCCACTGGATCGCCTCTGCGCCCATTTCGGCAATGAACGTATCGCCGTACTGTTCCTGTGTCTCCTGATACTCTTTCTCGGTGATGAGCTGACACTTCATCAGCGATGTTTCACCGGGTTCGAGGACAACGTATTTTGTGAAGTAGAGGATCTCCTCCAGCCGCTTCTGAGAAATTTCCAGCACCTGTCCGATACGGGACGGTGTGCCCTTGAAATACCAGATATGGGAAACGGGGGCTGCGAGTTCAATGTGACCCATTCTCTCACGGCGCACCTTTGCACGAGTAACTTCAACGCCGCAGCGGTCGCAGACCTTGCCCTTGAAACGAATCTTCTTGAACTTACCGCAGTGGCACTCCCAGTCCTTGGTCGGACCGAAGATGCGTTCACAGTACAGACCGCCTGTCTCAGGCTTCTGGGTTCTGTAGTTGATGGTTTCGGGACGCTCTACCACGCCGTAGGACCACTCACGGATACGCTCCGGAGAGGCAAGGCCGATTTGCAGAGATGCAAAATTCGTAGATTCCAAACCGTGTACCTCCTTATATAGTTAGAGATCGGATGCAGAAGCGGCGGCGTGCCGCCTCTGCACTGTATTCATTGGAAAATCAGGCGAACAGGTCTTCGCCGCCGACACCAAGATCAATGTTGCCGAAGCCGTCATCCAGATCGTCATCAAATGCATCCGCACCGGGATCGCCGTAACCGTCGTTCTCCTCATCGTCAAGCGGTGCATCAATGTCCTCGACATCGCCTGTGGTGAAGCCGTGGCTCTGGAATTCGTCCTCACTGCTCTGGAAATCGCTGCCGAAATCGGTCGGTGCCATCGGGATTTCGTCGTCCTCTTCAAAGTGCTGCTTGAGATCGACTTCTTCGTTGTTGTCGTCCAGCACACGAACGTCCAGACCGAGGGACTGCATCTCCTTGATGAGAACCTTGAATGCTTCCGGAATACCGGGCTTCGGAACGTTCTGCCCCTTGACGATATGCTCATAGGTGTTGACACGTCCGATCGTATCGTCCGATTTGACGGTCAGGATTTCCTGAAGAGTGTATGCTGCGCCGTATGCTTCGAGCGCCCATACTTCCATCTCACCGAAACGCTGTCCGCCGAACTGCGCTTTACCACCGAGAGGCTGCTGCGTAACGAGGGAGTAAGGACCTACGGAACGGGCGTGGATCTTATCATCTACCAGATGGTGGAGCTTGAGGTAATACATATAGCCGACAGTGACACGGTTATCGAACTTGTCACCGGTTCTGCCGTCATAAAGTGTGAACTTGCCGTCCTCATTCATCTCGATCGCCTTGGGGTTGATGACCTTGTCCATCTTGCCGATCTCGAACGGTTCGTCCTTATAGGGGGCATTGCGTTCATTTGCCTCACGGAAGCAGGCACGGATATCGTCCTCATGCGCACCGTCAAAGACGGGGGTCATGATGTGCCAGCCGAGTGCCTTTGCGCTCATGCCGAGGTGTACTTCCAGTACCTGTCCGATGTTCATACGGGACGGTACGCCCAGAGGATTCAGCACAATGTCCAGCGGTGTGCCGTCGGGCAGGAAAGGCATATCCTCCTCCGGCAGAATGCGGGAAACGACACCCTTGTTACCGTGTCTGCCCGCCATCTTGTCGCCGACGCTGATCTTACGCTTCTGTGCGATGTACACACGGACAAGCTGGTTGACGCCTGCACCGAGTTCGGACACTTCCGCACCTGTCTCGTCGGAGATCTTCTCGCCGCGCTTGAAGGGCTTGACATCAATGACGATACCGCCTTCGCCGTGCGGTACTTTCAGGGAGTTGTCACGGACTTCTCTTGCCTTTTCACCGACGATCGCACGGAGCAGTCTTTCCTCGGCGGTCAGTTCGGTTTCGCCCTTCGGCGTTACCTTGCCGACAAGAATATCACCGGCAGTAACTTCCGCACCGATGCGGATAATGCCGTGTTCATCGAGGTTTTTCAGTGCATCGTCACCGACGTTGGGAATGTCGCGGGTGATCTCTTCCGGTCCGAGTTTTGTGCCACGGCATTACAGCTCGTACTCCTCGATGTGAATGGAAGTGAACACGTCCTCACGGACAAGGCGCTCGTTCAGCAGAACGGCATCCTCGTAGTTGTAACCTTCCCACGTCATGAAGCCGATGAGGGCATTCTTGCCGAGGGAGATCTCGCCGTCCGCCGTTGCAGGACCGTCGGCAAGTACCTGACCTTTCAGGATCTTGTCACCGACATCGACGATCGGGCGCTGGTTGACGCAGGTATCCTGGTTGGAACGCTGGAACTTGATGAGTTCATAGGTGTGATCGACCTTGTTGTCGTCCTGAATCACGATCTTGTCTGCGGAAACGAACGTGCAGACACCGTCACACTCGGACAGTACGCAGACACCGGAGTCAACGGCTGCCATGTACTCCATGCCCGTGCCGACAAACGGACGCTCGGTTTTGAGCAGCGGCACTGCCTGACGCTGCATATTCGCACCCATGAGGGCACGGTTTGCGTCATCGTTTTCGAGGAAGGGAATCATTGCCGTTGCCACGGAAACGACCATCTTCGGGGAAACGTCCATGTAGTCAACCTTGGAATTCTCGCACTCTAAGATCTTGTCACGGTAGCGGGCGGTTACTCTCGGACGTGCAAATCTGCCGTCCTCGGTCAGGGGTTCGTTCGCCTGTGCGACGATGAAGTTATCCTCCACGTCAGCGGGCATATAAACGACTTCGTCGGTGACAACGCCCGTGGACTTGTCAACTTTACGGTAGGGGGCTTCCACAAAGCCGTACTCGTTGATCTTTGCGAATGTCGCAAGATAGGAAATCAGACCGATGTTAGGACCTTCGGGAGTCTCGATGGGGCACATTCTGCCGTAGTGGGAATAGTGTACGTCACGCACCTCGAATCCGGCACGGTCACGGGACAGACCGCCGGGACCCAGTGCGGAAAGACGGCGCTTGTGCGTCAGTTCGGCAAGCGGGTTGTTCTGGTCCATGAACTGCGACAGCGGGGAAGAACAGAAGAATTCCTTGATCGCAGAAGTCACAGGACGGATGTTGACCAGTGCCTGCGGGGTGATAACGTCCATGTCCTGTGTCTGGAGGTTCATGCGCTCACGGATGCTGCGCTCCATTCTGGCAAGACCGGAACGCATGGTATTCTGGAGCAGTTCACCGACACGGCGGATACGTCTGTTGCCGAGGTGGTCAATGTCGTCCGTTGTGCCGACACCCTCACAGAGATTGAGGAAGTAGGAAACGGAGGCGAAAATATCATCCAGTGTGATGTGATTCGGAATCAGCTCTTCCGCACGTTTCTTGCAGACGGTTTCAAGGTCAGCAGGTTCTGTCGTGGCGAGGATGTCACGCAGTACACGGATGGAGACAAGCTCCTTGATGCCGATATCCTTGGGGTCGAAATTGACGTAACCCGCAAGATCGACCATACCGTTGCCGAGTACCTTGATCTCCTTCTCAACGAAGCGGATCTGACTCTGACCGTTCTCATCAGTGTAGTACTGCTTGGATTCTACATTGAGGAACGCCTCGAAGATACCTGCCTGCTGAATGGCGCACGCCTTCTCATAGGTGAGGGTCTCGCCTGCTTCACCGAGGACTTCACCTGTTTCGGGATCAACGACGGCACGGGAAAGCGTTCTGCCCGACAGACGGGAGGCGATGCCCAGTTTCTTGTTGTATTTGTATCTGCCGAATTTGCAGAGGTCATAGCGGCGGGGGTCAAAGAAGAGCATATCCAGATGGCTCTGCGCACTTTCGATTGTGGGCGGTTCGCCGGGACGGAGCTTTTTGTATGTCTCCACCAGACCGTCATTGACAGACTTGGCGGTGTCCTTCTGGAGAATCGTTTCGTAGAGGCGCTCGTCATGCCCGAACATCTCCTCGATCTCCTGATCGGTACCGAGTCCGATCGCACGCAGGAACGTGGTCAGCGGAATCTTGCGGTTCTTGTCGATGCGGACATATACGATGTCATTGGAATCCATTTCGTATTCCAGCCACGCGCCGCGGTTCGGGATGATCGTGGACTTGAACAGTTCCTTACCGGTTTTGTCTTTCTCCATGTCATAATACACGCCGGGGGAACGCACGAGCTGTGATACGATGGCACGCTCTGCGCCGTTGATGACGAAGGTACCGCTGTCGGTCATCAGCGGAAAATCACCCATGAAGATCTCGGATTCCTTGATCTCACCGGTCTCCTTGTTCCAGAGTTTGGCGGTGACACGCAGGGGAGATGCATAGGTGACCTGATGCTCCTTCGCTTTTGCGATGGTCTTGTACTTGAGGTTGTCATCGTCAAAGCGGTAGCCGGTGAACGTCAGCACAAGATTGCCGTTGTAGTCCGTTGCGGAGAAATCACGGAATACTTCCCATAAACCTTCCTCACGGAACCATTTATAGGAGTTCTTCTGAATCTCGATGAGGTTCGGCATTTCCTGTACTTCCTGGATCTTACCGAAGCTCATTCTGAAATTCTTTCCGAGCTGCTTGGCAGTTACATTTACCATAGGCGGATACCTCCATATAGAATTTAGAGCAGGGCGGACAGATTTTTGAAAAAATCTGTTGCGGGTCTTGACAAAAGCAAAATAATATGGTATACTATTTAGCTTCAGGCACACACCCGCCCATTATGATGCATTTTAATATTATACTATATTAAATAGATATTGTCAAGGACTTTGGAAAATTTCAGCTTTCTGTACAAGTTTCAACAGTCGGGAACATCAATATTTTCCGAAAAACTTTTTCGGAAACGGTTGACAAATCGCAGAATCTGTGGTATATTGTAATAGTATGCTTCGGCATTACAAAAAAATAAAAAGAAGGAGGAAAACATATGCCAACTTTTAACCAGCTCGTTCGCAAGGGCAGAAAGGTACAGGTTACCAAGTCTACTGCTCCGGCACTTCAGAAGGGCTACAATGCAAAGAAGAAGGTTCAGATCGACCAGAACGCACCCCAGAAGAGAGGCGTTTGCACTGTCGTTAAGACCACGACCCCGAAGAAGCCGAACTCTGCTATGCGTAAGATCGCCAGAGTCAAGCTGACCAACGGTTACGAGGTAACTTCCTACATCCCCGGTATCGGTCACAATCTGCAGGAACACTCTGTTGTTCTGATCCGCGGCGGACGTGTCAAGGACCTCCCCGGTGTGCGTTATCACATCATCCGTGGTGCGCTCGATGCACAGGGCGTTGCAAACCGTGGGCAGGCTCGTTCCAAGTACGGTGCAAAGAAGCCGAAGGCAGGCAAGAAGTAATTCTGAAGAGCCTTAATAAGCAAATCCGGTTTTAGTGAATCATTAGATGACCACAGGCAAGCTGTGGAGTCTGTTTCTATATAGATTAGGACAGCCTCTGCTTGACCTGACGCACAGCAACTGTGCGAGTACCGATGAATTCACGAATGCAGCCAGCGCGCTGCACAGCTAATGTGAAGGAGGGAAGCGAAATGCCAAGAAGAGGTAATGTCGCAAAGCGTGACGTATTACAGGATCCTGTATACAGTTCCAAGCTCGTAACTCGTCTTATCAACAATGTAATGCTCGACGGCAAGAAGGGTGTTGCACAGAAGATCGTTTACGGCGCATTTGAGATCGTTGCAGAAAAGACCGGCAGAGACGCTCTGGAGGTTTTTGAGGAAGCAATGGAGAACATCATGCCGCAGCTCGAGGTTAAGGCTCGCCGTCTCGGCGGTGCCACCTATCAGGTACCGATGGAGGTACGCCCGGAGCGCAAGCAGACCCTCGGTCTGAGATGGATCACCAAGTATTCCAGAGAGCGCAACGAAAAGACGATGAAGGAAAGACTGGCAGGTGAGATCCTCGATGCTCTGAACGGTACCGGCGGTGCCTGCAAGAAGCGTGAGGATACCCACAAGATGGCTGAGGCTAACAAGGCGTTTGCTCACTATCGCTGGTAATTCCGTTTTAAGGAGGAATTGCTATGGCAAGAGACTGTAGTCTGGAAATGACCAGAAATATCGGCATCATGGCGCACATTGATGCCGGTAAGACCACCACAACAGAGCGTATCCTGTTCTATACCGGTGTTAACCATAAGATCGGTGAGACCCACGAGGGTGCCGCTACCATGGACTGGATGGAGCAGGAGCAGGAGAGAGGTATCACCATTACCTCCGCTGCTACCACTGCATTCTGGGCCGGTCACAGAATCAATATCATCGACACCCCCGGACACGTTGACTTCACGGTTGAGGTTGAGCGTTCCCTGCGTGTACTCGACGGTTCCGTTACCGTTCTGTGCGCAAAGGGCGGTGTTGAGCCGCAGTCTGAAACCGTCTGGAGACAGGCTGACAAGTATCAGGTTCCGAGAATGGCTTACGTCAACAAGATGGACATCATGGGTGCGGACTTCTACCACGTCGTTGAAATGATGAAAGACCGTCTGAAGTGTAATGCCGTTCCGATTCAGCTCCCGATCGGCGCTGAGGAGACCTTCAAGGGCATCATCGACCTCGTGGAGATGAAGGCTTATGTATATTACGACGATCTCGGAAAG
>JAILPP010000004.1 GCA_024699425.1 Oscillospiraceae bacterium
GCGAACTCATCAGAATGGGCATTATCTCCCCGACTGCTACTGTCTATACTGCGCACCGTGAAAAGGTCAAGAAAGCCTATCCCGCTTACTTTGACACCTATGATGAGATCGACACGCTCATTGATTACCTCAATCAGTTCGGCAACCTCTGGTGCGTCGGCAGAAACGGTCAGCACCGCTATAATAATATGGACCACTCTATGGCTACTTCCTTCGCCGCTGTAAAACAGATCCTCGCAGGCAGTACGGACAAGTCTTCCGTCTGGAATGTCAATACCGAAAAAGAATACCATGAAACTGTCACAGAGGAGAAAGATGCATGAGTAATGAGGTCACTCTCTCAGAGAAGAACAGCAGCAGCGACGCTGCTGCTTCTTCTGCCAAGGAAACTCAGAAAAAAGCAGATGCCAAAAAAGCGGCTGACAAATCACAGGACGATGACGATTATAACTGGAATGACTTCTTGTCCCTCGTTCTCGGTTTTCTCAAAAAATGGGGCTGGGCGGTTCTGCTCGGTTTCTCCGTTCTGCTGATCGCTTATTATACGCTCCTGCCTTCCAGAAATTATTTCCATTCCGATACAACGGATACCCTCATGTGGGCGGTCGCTTCCAAAGAGGGCGGCGGTCTGTTCAATAAGGACTTCAATTATGCCTGCCTCCTCCCGTTCGGTACGTCCATGATTATGTACCTGCTCATACCACTCTTCGGCGTTTCTATGAAAACACACGTCATCGGTATGCTCATCTTCTTCCTCATGCTCACAGGTGCGTTCGTCTGGATGCTCCGTGAAATGAAATGGAGCTGGGGCTGGATCTCAGGCGCTGTCTTTACCCTCCTGTTTATCTGCTCCGGCAGTGAGAAACTCCGTGAGATCTTCTGGGGGCATACGATCTATTACAGCCTCGCTGTCCTCTTTCAGTTCGTCGGTCTGGCACTGCTCTTCCGATGCTTCGATTCTATCGATCGTCTCGATAAGATCACCGATTCCGAGAAACGGAAATATCAGATGATTTCCGTTTACGTCGCTGCCGGTCTGCTCTTCCTCTGGTTCGCCCTCACCGGTATGAATCAGATCATTACCATTGCTACCTTCTCCCTCCCTGTCATCGGCGCTGTGTTCTGCGAACGCTGGCTCGATCATCAGGCTAAACCCGCAAATCGGAAAAATTTACAGGCGCTTGCGCTCATCGGTGTCATGGCTGCCGGTATGCTCGTCGGTTTCGTCATTACCAAGGTCGAGGCAAAGGATATTGTCGCAGGCTATGAGGGCGCTTTCTCCAATTATGCCGCAATGGATTCATGGGTGGAACACGTCAACGGTTTCCCAAGAGCATGGTTCTCCCTCCTCGGCGTTGATATGCGTGACGGCGAAAAACTGATGAGCTTTCAGAGTGTCGGCAATCTCCTCATGGTCATTGCAGGGACGGTCATCCTCATCGTTCCTGTCATCGCTCTGTTCTGCTATCAGAAGTTTGAGGACAGAAAAACCCGCGTCCTCATCCTCTCCCACTGGATCATGACCCTGCTTATTATGTTCGGCTATATCTTCGGGAAACTTTCCAGCGCTAACTGGAGACTCTCGCCGATTGTCGGTATGTCCACAGTCGTTACGTTCGTCTTCTTCCGCTGGGCGGCTTCGCAGATTCAATGGCAGAGACTGATCTCGCTTGCGATGATCCCCGTCTTTCTCGTCTGCTCCATTACTGCCGTCAAGATCATCAAAATGCCCGCCGATAAAACGGAGGATAATCACCTCTATAAGATCGCTGAAGCTCTGGAAGCACAGAACCTCTCTTACGGTTATGCTACCTTCTGGAACGCCAACGGCGTGACCGTCTGCTCCGATTCTAAGGTTAAGGTCCGCAATGTCACAATTGACGACAACGGCTGCACACCTTACAGGTACCAGAGCTGCAATAATTGGTATGAGGGCGAAAAAGATCACGAGGGTCTCTATTTCCTCCTCATGGACGGCGGCGAACGGGATAAACTCATCGGCTCTGATCTCGATACTTCCAAGATCGGTGAGCTTTCACTTGAAGGATATACCGTCTGGCTCTATACTTCCAATATCTTTGGTTGATGTTACTTCCTCCGATACCGCTTCGGTATCGGGGGTTTTTTTATTGCGCTCAGGCGGCAGGGGCGCTGCCCCTGCACCCCGCAAGGGACTCTGCCCCTTGACCCCGGCAGGGCGGTGACCGCCCTGCACCAGCATCGCTTTTTCAAATCCACTTTGCGGATTTGAAAAAATATGGGGTCAGGGGGAGCGCCCCATCCGACATCTCCGCCCGAAAGGGCGGAACAATCTGCCGATTGCCCCGATAAAAAAGTTTTTTATAGAAATTTTTTGAAATTTGCACCGCGGCGTGCAAATTTTTTCGTTTTTGTGACCCCGTTTGAAAGGAGGTTCGATAAATGCCAAAATCTGAAACACGGAAAGTCATTGCCGGTCTGGAAAAACTCGCCTTCGGTAAAGTCAATGATGCCGTTACGCTCGCCTTTGCCGATGAGATTCCGCCTGCCGAGATCCTCTCCAAAATGAATCTCTTTCACGTCTCGTCGATCAAACGGGTCAAGGGCGGCGGCGTGGAAGTACAGTTCTTTGATCGGCAGAAAGCACTCGAACGCCTCTATGAATACGCAAAAGATGACGCTGCCGGTCAGTCCGCCGCTTCGCTCCTCGCTGCCCTGACGGGAGGAAATGACAATGGAAGTTAAATCCTTCTCGCCAAAGCAACTCACTGCCATGCGATGGTGGTCTGAACCCGATACCCGCCACTTCGATGCCATCATCTGCGACGGCGCGGTGCGCTCCGGAAAAACTGCCGCTATGTCCTTCGGTTTCGTCCTCTGGGCAATGCATTCCTTCTCCGACGGGCAGTTCGCTTTGTGCGGCAAAACTGTGACTGCCCTCGAACGAAATGTCGTCAGACCGCTTTGCAATATGCTTCGGGATGCCGGGCTTTCCGTGCGGGAAGTCCTCTCCAGACGCTACTTTGAAATCTCTGCCTGCGGAAGAGTCTGCCGCTTCTGGCTCTTCGGCGGCAAAGATGAAGGCTCCGCTGCTCTCATTCAGGGGATGACACTCTGCGGCGTGCTGTTCGATGAGGTCGTTCTCATGCCTCGCTCTTTCGTTGAACAAGCCGTTGCAAGATGCTCCGTACAGGGGGCGAAACTCTGGTTCAATTGTAACCCCGAACACCCCTATCATTGGTTCTATCGGGAGTGGATTCTCAAAAAAACCGAAAAACACGCCCTCTATCTCCACTTTACAATGGACGATAACCCAAGCCTCTCCAAAGACGTCAGAGAACGCTATGAACGTATGTACGGCGGCGTGTTCTATGACCGCTTCGTCAGAGGCATCTGGACGGCTTCGGAAGGGCTGGTCTATCCGATGTTCCGCACGGATAAACACGTCGCTTCCCATCTGCCCGAATGCTTCCGCAGATACGTCATTTCCTGCGATTACGGTACCGTCAATCCCACTTCTATGGGGCTTTGGGGGGAGTGCGGCGGCGTGTGGTACCGCATTCGTGAATATTACTACGACGCAAGAAAAGAAGGTATCTCCCGTACCGATGAGGAACATTATATCGGGCTGGTTCGGCTCGCCGACGATCTCCCCATCGACTGCGTTGTCGTTGACCCGTCTGCCGCAAGCTTTATCGCCTGCATCGCTTCTCATCGGAAATTCCGCGTCTGCAAAGCCGATAATGACGTGCTGACAGGGATCCGCAAAGTCTCTGATGCACTCTCTCAGGGAAAACTCGTCTTCTCCGATCAGTGCGCCGATATCCTGCGTGAGTTTACCCAGTACTGCTGGAAAGAAAATTGCTCCGGAGATCAGCCCAAAAAAGAATTTGACCACGCTATGGACGATATGCGCTACTTCGTCTCTACCGCTATGGAACGCAGGGAAAATTTGCAGTTCGCTGCGTTCAGTATCAGGAGGTGATGCTTTTGAAATGGTTCGCAAAACACAGAAAATCTGAACTGCCTGCCGTGCAGACTGCCGCAAGGGATAGTTTCGCTCAGGAATATCCTGCGCCTCTCTATTGCTATGATCTCTTTGAACGGGTGCGCAGAACTGTTCCTCTCGTCGATGCCGCAATCTCAAAACTGATCAGACTCATCGGGTCGTTTCGTGTCGAGTGCGCCGAAAAAGGCTTTCAGAATTCGCTCGACTGCTTCTTGCAGACTGTCCCTGTCGGGCTTACAGGTCAGTCCGTTTACCACTTTATGGACAGCTACCTCGACAGCTTGCTCGTCTATGGCAATGCCGTCGGGGAAATTGTCCTCGATCAGCAGGGAAAACACGTCCTCGGTCTGTGGAACGGGAAAATTACTGATGTCGGCGTTCGGGCAGGCTCTGACCCCATGCAGAGAGAATTTGTCCTGCGTACTCCCAATGGGGAAATGGTTCTCCCACATCCCGAACGGATTCTCTTTTCTGCGCTGAAAGTCCCCGACGGCGGCGTTTACGGCGTGTCGCTCCTACAGGGTCTGCCCGTGTTTGCGGATATTCTCATGCGGATCTATTCCTGCGTCGGGCAGAATTTTGAACGGGCAGGGAATATCCGATATGCCGTGACTTACCGACCTTCCAATGATTCCGGAGAAATGGCGTTCGCCGCTGACCGTGCCAAGGTCATCGCTCAGGAATGGGCGGAGGGTATGCGTGCCGCCAAAAACGGCGAGATCAGAGATTTCGTCTCCGTCGGTGATGTCGATATTAAAGTCATCGGCGCAGAGGGGGAGATGCCCTCGACAGAAATTCCCGTCAGACAACTCCTCGAACAGATGTTATCCAAACTCTCTGTTCCGCCCTTTCTCCTCGGTCTTTCATGGTCCTCTACGGAACGTATGAGCGCACAGCAGTCCGATATTCTTACTTCGGAACTGGAGTACTACCGCAGAGTGCTTGAACCCGTCATCCGCCGCATCGCTCAGATGTATTTGCAGAAAATCGGCTGCTTCTCCGATGTGAAAGTCGTTTGGGATCATGTCAATTTGCAGGATGAGGTCGAACTCGCTAAGGCAAGGCTTTATCTTGCACAAGCCGATAAGCTCGAACAGGAACTTGTTTGATTTTTTAAGGAGGATTTGCTTATGTATCAGGATGTAAAACTCGAAAAAGGTCTGTACCATCTCGCAGGTAAGAGCTTCTTGCAGGCTCTTGAAGATGCTGACCCCTCGGCGCAGTATGCCAATACACCCCTCTCCCGCCTCGATGCCTATGAACGTCAGCTCAAACGCTTCGATATCCGTGTGTGCGGGACGGGCTGCGATCGGGTCGAGAAGTTCTTCACGACTACCGAAAGCGCTGTGCTGTTCCCCGAATTCGTCCGCCGTGCTGTCGTGCAGGGAATGCAGGAAACTGTGCTTTCGGATCTCACCGCCGCTGTCACCCGCTGTGAGTCCAATCGCTATCAGGGCGCGGAACTTACCGACTCCGCTGCGTATTCTACTACGACACAGGGAAGCCCCATGCCCGCTTCTACGATTCTGGAAGCCGCTAACCCGATTACGCTCAGTAAGTACGGCAGAGTGATCAAGGCTTCCTATGAAGCCGTCAGACAGCAGAAACTCGATGTCTTTGCACTCATGCTCCGCAGAGTCGGCAGAGGACTCGCCGATTCGGTCGTTTCGGCTGCCGTCACTGTCCTCAAAACCGGACTGACTCCCTCTTCAATCAGCGGCAGCTCCCTCACTTATGCCGATCTTGCCGCTATGTATGGCAGCTTCTCCGGCTTCAATATGAAGGTGCTGCTCGCTTCGCCCAAGATCACTGCCGATATTCTCGTCATGGAGCAGATGCTTAAAGCCTATTCCGAGGATGTCACGCAGATTCGCCTGCCCTTCGGAACGAAACTCGTCAACTGTCAGCAGATGGATAATACCGCTCTGATCGGTCTGGATACCGATTTTGCGCTCGAACAGATACAGAGCAGCGATGTTGTACTCGAAACCGATAAGCTCATCGACTGTCAGCTCGATTATATCGGCATTTCCGTCAATGTCGGCTTCCGCAGACTGATGGACGGGGCGGTTAAAGTCCTCAGCCTGTCCTGACGACTGCCGCTTTCGGGGGCAGGGGCGTTCCTGCTCCCCCCCCTGTCCCTTGCGCTTTTCTACGGAAAGGAGAGATCACATTGGAGAAAATGGAAAAACTCAATCGCTTTACCCGCAGAGAACATTCGCCCGATGAAGTCTACCTCTTTGAAGTTACACTCTGTGATAATGACGTTGATCGGGACGGGGAGGCGTTCTCAGATGAGGCACTCTCTCAGATGGCAGAACTGTTCGTCGGGAAAACCGGTATCTTTGACCACGATATGAAGTCCGCTTCGCAGACGGCTCGTATCTTTGATACCGCTGTCGTTCACGATGAAAATAAGAAAACCAAGGACGGCAGACCGTATCTCTCGCTGCGGGCTGATGCCTATATGATACGCACCGACTCGAATGCTGATCTGATCCGTGAGATCGAGGGCGGTATCAAAAAAGAGGTCAGTGTCTCGTGCAGCGCAGGCAGGCGGATTTGCTCCGTATGCGGAACTGATAAAACCAATTCTGCCTGCGTTCATGTCCCCGGTCAATGCTACGACGGCAAACTTTGCTTTACGGTACTCGATCAGATTCAGGATGCCTATGAATGGAGCTTCGTTGCCGTTCCCGCACAGGTCAATGCAGGCGTGACAAAACATTTTCAGAAAAAGGAGGATTCCGATATGCAGGACGATGCGCTTATGAAGGAAATCGAAACAATGCTCCGCGGTGAGGTGCTGTCACTTTGCAGCGGCAAAGGCGCTGTCTCTAAGGCGCTTTGCCTCGCTGCACAAAAAATGGACGTTGCGGAACTTATGACCATGAAACGCACTCTCCTCGAAGAACAGCACGGTCAGGCGGTCGTACAGCTCGCAGGAAATGCCGATTCCGTTCAGCTCGATGCGTTTGTACAGAGATGAGGAGGCACAGCATGGATATGGAAACCGTTTGCAGTCTGTTCGTCCTGTTCGCAGGGGAGGAGGATACCGAAACGTTTATGCCCCTCATTACTGCCGCTGCACAGGAAGTCGTACAGGAGCTGCTCGACCCCTCGGAAAGCGATGATGCAAGACTTTGCTACCTCGCTGCCGCTGTCGCCAATCTCCGCTATACCCAGTTGTTCGGCGCTCGTGAAAAAGCACTCGCAACGTATGCAGGCAATTTCCGCCGTGTCAGCGATGCACAGCAGCAGATGCGATTCGCCAAACAGATGGTGTATTCCTATCGGAAATTGTGCGCAGAATTGCTCAGAGATCCCGATTTCGTCTTTTTTGGTGTCAGGGGGTGAATTCTTGGAAGAATTGCTCGATGCCGTCTGGGAACAGTTCCGGGGCGAATCTCTTAAAAATGTCTACAAGTCCTTTGACGCTGTTCCCGTTTCACGCAAGTCAAAGGAAATGTTTATCGTCCTCGGCGTGGATTCCATGCAGATCGGTGAGGCGTTTCCCGACGGGCGTGCGGGGGCTTGCGCCTTTTCTGCCGTCTTCCGTGTGTCTGTGCTGATTCCTACTTCACAGCCGCTGGAAATCGCAGAGGAGTATTTCTATTCCGTCGCTGTTCCACGCATGGAGGAAATGGGCTGCGTGCTTTGTGAAGTCCTGCCCCCGAAAGCCGATGCGATGCTTGACCGTGTGGTCATGGCAGGGAAGTTCCGCCTTGGTGGTGTGTATCTCAGGGAGGTAGAGTAAGATGATCTTTATCAGAACAATGTGTGACCATGCGGTCACGTTCGGCTCTGTCACGCTGCATTTGCAGGAGTACCGCATTACAGGCGGCTGCCTCCTGCACGAACAGGGAACGGCTGACGGCGTTTCCGCTGTTGCGGCTGTCTATCCCAAAGGGACTCGTATCATCATGAAGGGAAAACTCGCTCCGCCTTGCTTCAATGTGGCACAGGCCGCCGCTGCCCTCGATGCCGCTTTGCGGGGCGGTATCACAAGGGCTGTACAGCTCGATGCATTGCAATGCACCGGAATGCGCCTCATCGGCTATACTCTGGGAACACAGGAGGCGGCTGCCGATGTCACTCTCATCTTCTATACGCAGTCGCCTTTGACTGCCGTGGAGCCGCAATGAACGCACCGCTGCTCCGCCTCCGCACACAGTCCGGCTTCGTTCCCGTCGGGGCGTGTCTGGGGCTTTCCCTCGTAAGGGAAATGTATACTCCGTATGAATCACTCAGCGGCTTGTTTCTCATAGATGAACAAACAGATATTTCCAACGTTTCCGCTGTGGAACTGCTCTGGGAGGAAACAAGTATCTTTCTCGGCATCGCCGACAGGATCGAAAAAATCTGCCGTGACGGCGTGTGGATGCTGCGGGTCAGAAGCAGAACCTTTCCTTCTCTCCTCACACAGAATGAACTCGAAGCCGGGCTGCATTCCAATCTTACCCTGCAAAGCCTTGTCTCCGGCTTCTATACCATTCCCAATGTCACCGCAGAGGAAAATTCGCAGACCGGTTATATCTTCGTCAGGGACGGTACAACCCTCTGGGACAGCGTTGCCGTCTTTGTCTATAAAATCTCCGGCAGGTATCCGTTTGTGCAGAATAATCATGTGCGGTTTAGTCTCGATGCAACCCCTGCTGTGCATGTCCCCGCACAAATCACTCAAACTGCCGAAAAACTCGATTCTACACGCATTTTCAGCCATTTTCATATGGAGGATATGCAGGGGAATCCTGATGCCTATCAGCTCGAAACTGTCGCCGCAAGACAGTTTCAGATCGTTAGACACAGACAGATCGGCTTCGACAGACAGTTCCTCTCTGACCCGAATCAGGCACTCTCTTTCAGAAGCCGCTTTTCGTGCAGAGATATGAGATCACGCTGCGTCTCTTATGCAGGTTTTGAAAATGAACAGTTGGGAGAGAAAGTTCGCTGCGGACAGTTCCTACAGGATAAAATTATCTGTAAGGTACAGCTTACTTTCGGCGCACAGGGGCTTCGGACTTCGCTGTGGGCTTATGAGGACGGGTTCTATAATCAGTCACTCTGACTGTCGGTGAATGTGAATATAAAAATGCGGAAAGCTGAGGCTTTCCGCATTTTTTCTGCCTGAGTGGTTGACAGGGCATTGGAGGGGCAACGCCACACAATCCAACCATTTTTTGCTGTAGGAAAATCTGATGCACGCTAAGTCCGTTTTTTCTTGCAGATTCCCTTGATTTTTTCACGGCAGTCTGCTATAATAAGAATAGCTGTACATTTTTCATGCTTTAGGAGGCTGTTATGGATAAGATTACCGCTTTTTTTGAGGAAATGAAGTCCCGCCGTGTCGCTTTTATCGGTACAGGTGTGAGTCATACCGAATTGATCGCGAAGTTCAGAGAAAAAGGAATTGGCGTTACCGTTCTCGATAAGCGTTCGCCCGATCAGTTTCAGGAAACTTTTGAGAAACTCTCGGCTGTCGGAACGGCATTTATCACGGGTGAGGATTACCTCGATCACCTCACCGATTTCGATGTCGTGTTCCGTACCCCCGGTATGTACTTCAATCACCCTGCGCTCGTTCATGCAAGGGAAAACGGCGTGGTCATTACTTCGGAAATGGAAGTCTTTTTTGACCTCTGCCCCTGTAAAATCTATGCCGTTACCGGTTCGGACGGAAAATCTACTTCTACTACCCTCATCGCTGAGATTCTCGCTGAACACGGCAAGACCGTCCACAAGGGCGGCAATATCGGCAGAGCACTGCTCCCCATTATCGAGGAAATCAGAGAGGAAGATGCCGCTGTTGTCGAATTGTCCAGCTTTCAGCTCATCTCCATGCGCAAATCTCCCGATGTCGCCCTCATTACCAATATTACTCCCAATCACCTCGATGTCCACGGAACAATGGAAGAGTATATCCAATGCAAAACCAATCTCATTGCACATCAGAATGCCTTCTCCCGTGCCGTCCTCAATTACGATAACAAGGGTACCCGTGACCTCGCTCCTATGGTCAGAGGTAAACTGAACTGGTTCTCCAGACGGGATAAGATCGACCGCGGCGCTTTCCTCCGTGATGACGGTATGCTCTGTTTCACTGAGTACGGCGATACTACGCCGATCGTTCATAAGGACGATATCCGTATCCCCGGTATGCATAATGTCGAAAACTTCCTTGGCGTGATCGCTGCCCTCTGGGGCGACGTTGATCCCGCAGATATCGTCAAGGTTGCAAGGGAATTCGGCGGCGTGGAACACCGCATTGAATTTGTCCGCGAAGTCAGGGGTGTGAAGTGGTATAACGATTCCATCGCTACTTCTCCTACAAGAGTCCTCGCAGGACTTCGCAGCTTCCATCAGAAACTCATCGTCCTTGCGGGCGGCTATGATAAGAAGATCCCCTTTGAACCTATGGCGGAAACCGTCTGCGACCGCGTCAAACTGCTCATCCTTATGGGCGTGACTGCCGATAAGATCGAAACAGCCGTCAAAGGTGCAAAAAATTATGACCCCGAAAAAATCCGCATCCTGCGTGCCGATTCCATGGAAAATGCTGTTGAGATCGCTGATATGGAAGCGCAGACGGGCGATATTGTGACGCTCTCGCCTGCGTGCGCAAGTTTTGACCTCTATCCCAATTTTGAAGTGCGGGGGCAGCATTTCAAACGTCTTGTAAAGGAGCTGGCGGAATGATCACTCTCGAATCACTGCTGACTACACTCTGTACCTGTCCCGGAATTTCCGGCGATGAGTCCGCTGCCGCACAACAGGCACTCCAAATATTGAATGACTATTGCACCGATGCACATATCTCACATGGGAATGTCATCGGTACGTTCGGAAGTACCGATGAAAATGCGCCGCATATACTTCTCGATGCACATATAGATCAGGTCGGTCTGATCGTTACTTCCGTGACGGATGACGGCTTTCTCACGGTCGGCAATGTCGGCGGTCTCGACAGACGGCTGCTGCCTGTCCAGAAAGTCTCCGTCTGCGGTAAGAAAATCATCAGGGGTATCGTCTGCACACTTCCGCCTCACCTCACAAACGGAAACGAAAAAGTGCAGAAAATTGAGGAAGTCCGCATTGATACCGGCTACGATGCGCAGGAATTGCGCGAACTCGTTCAGCCCGGAGACAGCGTGTATTTTGATCTGTTCGCCGAAAAACTCCCCGGCGGTTACTTCGCCGCTTCCGCACTCGATGACCGCTGCGGTATTGCTGCCATTCTCTATGCACTCGATCTGTTGAAAAATGAACAGATTCCCTGCCGTGTTACCGTGCAGTTCTCAACGGAGGAAGAGGTCGGCGAACGGGGCGCTTGTATCGGCTGCTTCGCCGCAGATCCCGATATTGCGCTCGCTGTCGATGTCTCCTTCGCAGGCGACGGCAAACGCTCCGAAACAGGGGTCATGGGGAAAGGCGCTATGATCGGCGTTTCTCCGTCACTTTCCTATGACATCAGCCTTGCTTTGCAATCTGCTGCCGATCATGAACAGATTCCGTGGCAGTATGAGGTCATGAACGGTACGACAGGTACCAATGCCGACCGCTTTTCGGTTTGCCGTGAGGGCGTGAAAGCCTGCACGGTCTCCATTCCGCTGCGCTATATGCATACCCCTGCGGAAGTCATTGATCTGAACGATGTCGAAAATACCGGCAAACTCATTGCCGCTTATCTGAGGAGGTGCGGTGCATGAATCTGATCGACGAAACTCGCCGTCTTTGCAGTCTGTGCGGCATCTCAGGCGATGAGGGCGCTGTGCGGGGCTACCTGATCGAACAGATCAGTAACTTTCCCGATATCCTCGAAATGCGCGTCGATGCACTCGGTAATCTGCTGGTACATAAAAAAGGCGTGAATCCCGCAGAATATACCCTGATGATCGGCGCACATATGGACGAGGTGGGGCTGATCGTCACCGATATTCAGGAGGACGGGCTGTGTCATATTGCGCCTGTCGGGGGTATAGATGCCGATGTCGTGATCGGGCGTACCGTCGAAAATCCCGATATCGGTCTCGGCGTGATCGGGGCAAAACCCGTTCACAAACTCAGTTCATCTGAAAAAGACGAAAAACCCGATTTCAAAGACCTGCTGCTCGATATCGGCTGCAAGTCCGCTGAAGAAGCTGAAAATTTTGTCGCTCCCGGTGACTCGTTCTGCTTCCGCAGCGAATGGACAGATCTCGGCGGCGGGAAAGTCGCTTCCAAAGCCATTGACGACCGCTTCGGCTGCGCTGCTATGCTCTGTATGCTTGCCGGTGAGATCCCCTATGATACATGGTTCGCTTTCTTCGTACAGGAAGAGATCGGATTGCGGGGGTCGGGGTGTGCGGCATTTGCCGTCAAACCCGAATTTGCTGTCATCCTCGAAACCACAACGGCGGCTGACCTCGATGGCGTGCGCGGTGATGCCGCAGTTTGCAGACTCGGTGCAGGCCCTGTCGTCAGCTTCATGGACAGACGCACGATCTATGATAAGGAACTGTATCGGCTCGCCTTCGATACGGCTCGTCAGCTCGGCATTCCCTGTCAGACCAAAACCCGCATTGCAGGCGGAAATGATGCGGGCGCTGTTCACCTCAGCCGTGAGGGTGTCCGCACAATGGCAATTTCTATTCCATGCCGCTGCCTTCACAGCCCTTACTGCGTCGCACAGCGTTCGGATATGGAACAGAGCCTGATGCTCGCTCAGGCAATGCTCGGAAAAATTCAGGAGCTATAAATGAGCATTCTTAGCAAAGTATACAAGGCTGCGGGCTGGTATTGGGGGGCTACTCGCCCCCCAAACCCCCCCCGCATAAACAAACAGCCCGCGAGGAACGAGCGCGGCTGGTCGCTTATACAGAGTAGGGCGGTGACCGCCCTGCACCCGCATCGTTTTTGTATATTTTGACAGTCAGCGCTCATTTATAGTCAGGAGCTTTGATATGACTGAACTCGAAAAAATGCTTGCGGGTCAGATCTATGACCCGTCAGATAAAATCCTCGAACAGAAACGCATTCTGGCACACAAACGCTGTCAGCAGTTCAATGCCATGCCCGAAGATGCCGGGGATTCCCGTGATGCCCTCCTGCATCAGATCTTTCCACGCATAGGTGAGGGGACTTGTATCCTCGCTCCCGTGTTTGCCGATTACGGTGAATTTACTTCCTTCGGAACAAACTGCTTCGCCAATTTCAATCTCACTGTGCTGGATACCTGCCCTGTGACTGTCGGAAATGATGTCTTTTTCGGTCCGAACTGCTCCATCCTGACACCCCTGCACCCCCTTCTGCCCGAAGAACGCAATATGCGCAGACGGGCGGACGGCTCACTCTATAACCTCGAATACGGCGCTCCCGTTACCATCGGCGATGGGTGCTGGATCGCTGCCGATGTCAAGATCTGCGGCGGCGTGACCATCGGCAAAGGCAGCGTGATCGGCGCAGGCAGCGTCGTGACACGGGATATCCCCGAAGGCGTTCTCGCTGTCGGAAATCCCTGCCGTGTCATAAGAAAAATTACCAGGGAAGATGCTTTGTTCGGAAAGTAACGGCTTGTTAGGGAGAAATGTATGATTAAACTGATCACCAAGGAATGTGACCTGAATACCTATCTTCTGCGTAAATCATGGAGAGGGCGGAAGATGTATTCCTATTATAAAGCCTACGGTCTGGAATACCCGTTCTGTCAGTTCTATTCCGTGGGAGAGGTGGGCGTGATGCTTTGCTATAACAGTACCATGCTCATCGTCAATGCACCCGCCGAACAGTGCGAAGATCTCGCACTCTTCATCCGTATGCATCAGCCGTTCCGCATTGAAGTCGATGAGCCGATGCGCGCACTCCTCGATACTTTGCTTACGGATTATACCTCTTTGCACCGCACAACGTTCAAACTCCTGCCCGACCCCGCGGCACAGTCCGCAGAAGAGTTTGTCGAACTCAATCCCTCGCTGGAAGATGTCTATAAGATCCTCTCTGCCGGATTTCCCAATTTGCAGGATTATTCCCTCTGGCTGACGGATACTTCCCATCGGTGCAGACACGGGGTCAGCCACGTCATGACCTATAAGAACAGCACGACCGCTTCGATCATGTTCGATATTGATGACCATGTGCTGGTCGGACAGGTCGCCACGCTCCCGGAGGCAAGAGGTCTGGGTCATGCACGGGTCTTTCTCCGCTGGCTCGCCCTCTTCCTCGCACAGTTCGACAAGGAGGCTGTCCTGTATGCACTCGATATCCGTGAGAGCTTCTACCGTGAGATCGGCTTCAAAGCCATCGAAACGGAATATGTCCTCGAACGTACTGAGGAGGAACACGATCAGATAACGAAAGGACTTTTGGATAATGGGAATACATGATTTTTTTGCCATCGACGAACGCATTGAACAGCTCGCTGCTCAGGCGGAGGAACTGTGCGCTCCCGTCTTTGCGAAAATTGACGAAACAGCAAGATATAACGCCGCAAAAGTTCTCAGGAGCTTCGCAGATCATAAGGTCAGTGAACCTTGCTTCGGCGCAAGTACAGGCTATGGGTACGGCGATGCCGGCAGAGATGTCCTCGATGCGGTCTGGGCTGACGTTCTCGGCGCAGAAGATGCACTCGTGCGGCATAATTTCGTCTCCGGTACGCACGCACTCACTGTTGCGCTCTTCGGCGTACTCCGCCCCGGCGACAGAATGGTCGCCGTCACAGGCAAACCTTATGATACCATCGAACCTGTCATCGGTATCTCCGGAAATCCCGGTGACGGCTCACTCAAAGACTTCGGCGTGATCTATTCGCAGATTGATCTCATGAACGACGGTTCGCCCGATTACGATGCCATCGAAAAACGTATCGGCGGCGCAAAAATTGCTTATATCCAGCGCTCCAGAGGCTATTCCCTCCGTGAGGCGTTTACGGTGGAGACCATCCGCAAAATCTGTGAAGCCGTCCGCCGTGGAAATCCTGATGCCATTATTATGGTGGATAACTGCTACGGCGAGTTTGTGGAAACTTCCGAACCACTCGAAGCAGGTGCTGATCTCATCATCGGTTCGATGATTAAAAACGCCGGCGGCGGTATCGCAAGAACAGGCGGGTATATCGCAGGCAGACGTGATCTTGTCGAACTCTGCGCCTATCGCCTTACCTGCGTCGGACTTGGTAAAGAAGTCGGCTGTACGCTCGGCATGAACAGGGAACTGTTTCAGGGCTTGTTCATGGCTCCCGATATTGTTGCCAATGCACTCAAAACCGCTGTGTTCGCATCACAGTTGTTCTCATCGCTCGGCTTTGAATGCTCCCCCTCCGCACAGGCACAGCGCGGCGATATCGTCACCGCCGTCAAACTCCGTTCCGCTGAGAACCTCTGCGCTTTCTGCTGCGGCATTCAGAAGGGTTCGCCCGTCGATGCCTATGTCACCCCCGAACCGTGGGATATGCCCGGCTACTCTGATCCCGTCATTATGGCGGCAGGCGCATTCACCAACGGCGCTTCGATCGAACTTTCTGCCGACGGTCCCTTACGGGAACCGTTCGCTGCATGGATGCAGGGCGGCATCAGTTACAACAGCAGCCGCATTTCTGTGATGCTCGCTGCACAGGAAATGCTTGATAAAAATCTGATCTCGTTATAAGTAACCCGTATCCGGGAAAAAGGGAGGTTTGCCCCTATGGCAGAAGAAATTGTTACAGAACATAAAAAGAAACTGCGTATCTCATGGAAGGCTGTCGGAATTATCGCAGGCGCTGCCGCTGCGGTCATTGCTGTGATCGTCGGCATCGTCCTGTTCTCCAACTGGCGGAATAACGGTACTGCCTACGCTCAGAAACTGGGCGAAGAAGTCGGGGCAAGCGTCGAAACGGCTCAGAGATATGCACATATTACACTTCAGACGGCTTCCTCGTATTCCTGCATCAATATGGCGGCGGAGGAATACCCCCATCTCTTTGAAAGTACCCGCAAAACTGAGGTGCTTGGTGTCAGAATCCCGCAATGGGTCATCTATATCGGAGAAACGAAAAATGTTGTCACCGAAGTGCGGTATTATGATTACAAACAGCTCCAGAAATTCGGCACGGGCGTGAAGGCAGATCAGAAAATTGATATTCAGGGTATCACAAACGGTATGAATCAGGATGCTGTTCATCAGTTTGTCGGCTTTCAGCCGCTTTGTACTGCCTATTCGTCTGCCGGTATCACCGAATCGTATAAGTACTGGTGCAAAGATGCCAATACCGATACCACGTTCTCCTATACCTTGCGTGTGGAGTATGAGGACGGCATTGTCAAAAATGTCGATGAGACAGAAGATTTGTTTATCGTACCCGTGCTGAAAGTAAAATAATTCCACTGATAGTACGTTA
>JAILPP010000016.1 GCA_024699425.1 Oscillospiraceae bacterium
GGGGGCGAGTAGCCCCCAATACCGAGTAGTCCCCCGATCTCTCCCCACGGTTATGTACCCTTCTTGACAGTGGGGAGATGACCGGGCAGGTAGCCAACGATGATTTGGCGCAAATCCTCTGCCCAGCAGAAATAGATCCGCACGAGAACCTGTGCGCTGACACCGTACTTGATATGCTGATCGAGCAGGTACTGTTTTCCACCGTGCGTGGTGAGGTAATCGCTGCGGCGCATCCGGAGCGCTTCCTTGCCGCATCCCTGCACGTCCCAGACGTAGCGTTCGGCGTAGAGGGAAAGTTCCGCTGCATCGATCTCCTCACGGCGGTATCTGGCGTAGGCATGAAGAAACAGAAGCCCGTCACAGAGAATGACCGTATCGAGCTGACCTGTGTACTTGCGCAGTGCAGATCTTGCGTCGTTTGTAATCACAAGTTCTTCAGAGAACAGCTTTTCCGCCCAGTCGCAGATACGCTCACGGCTGTCGGGGAAACCGGCTGCAATATCGGCTTTCTTCCTGTAAAACTCCGTGAGCGCCGCCGCACGGCGGTAGGCTTCCTCACGTTCCGCCTGCTGTGCTTTCAGAAATTGGAGCTGTTCGGTCAGCTTGTCCACGGTTTCCTGCGCAGAGAGGAGTTTTTTCTGTGTGTTGCGTTCCGACTCCCACGATTTCTGCATATCCGCCTTTTCCTGTGTCAGTTCTCTGACCTGATTGCGAAGTTCCTTATTTTCAAGATGATAGAGACGGCAGGTTTCTTCGAGGGATTCTGTATCATGCCGTCTGCTGTGCAGTTCCAGCAGATGTGCCTCGGAGTGAAACACCACATCACCAAAATGATAATTCTGCCGTTTCGGGCTGGTTTTGATCTGCACTTTCAGTGTTTGATAAAGCGCTTCGGGGTCACTTCGCCAGTTTTTCAGCAGAAAGCGGTCAGTTTCCCTGCCGTGGCGGAGTGCGATGTCACCCGCACGGAGATCCGTTCCGAGCTTCTGATTGAACAGACTGCGCTGTTTGTCCGTGATATAGACCACAACACCGAATCCGAGAATACTGTTTGCCAGACGTTCATACGGAAATGCGGGAAGCTCCTGTACAGGCGGGGGCGGATTTTGCAGATGCAGAGACGGCTTCGGGGCGGGTGCGGATTTCTTGGCAGGTTTTTCCGAAAAGGAACGGGACTTGACTTCTGTTTTGCTGTAATCCACAGTGAGACTGTCCAGCCCGATCTTCGGGGAAAAGCCCTTGGTGACGTTCAGAGCAGAGGGTTTTGCGGTAAGTTCGGGAAGTTTCGGGGCGGCTTGTTCGGCTTTCGGCTCTGTAACGAGAACCACAGGCAGTTCAAATTTTTCATCGGAAAGCAGTTCGCAGACCCGTTCCGCCGTATCCTTCGTATCGGGAACAACCGCAGAACCGTTGAGATTCAGACCGCTGTGACGGAGAATCAGGTCGGGATCTGCGGCAAGTGCCTTGACGACAGTAGGACGAAACACCTCACAGGGGGCATCGCAGTCATACGGATCAGAACAGATCGTGCGAATCCCGATCTCAACGCATTCCCCGATAAGATGATAGGACATTTCCGTGCGGAACGTTCTGCCGATCACAGGCGGGCGTGCGACAGCCGTGCCGGGATTTGCACCCATATCCGCCTCGGTGATGCAGAACGACCAGATCTTCTGTTTTGCGGAATAGATCACGTCCACACTTCCGCCCGCCTCGAAATTGAACGAATGCAGAGAATCGAGCGAGAACTGCGAATAATCAGCAGGTTCGGGTGCGTTGCTGTCATCGGGCAGATCAGGGAAATCCCGCAGACGGGAACGAAGCCAGCGCAGCGTTTCCAGAATGCAGACCTTGAAGATCTCTTCCGGTCGGTATACCCGTGAAGCAGCGGTCACATAAAGCTGATACGTCGGGAAACGCTTGGTAAGCTGTAGCTGTGTGGTTTTGTATTGCATTATGAGGACTCCTTTCATGTGGTTTATTCTTATTATAGCACAACTTCATGAAAAACGCAATCAAATATTCGCACATTTTGTGAATTATTTTGAAGATCGGACAGCTCCGGTGGAACAGGTGGAACACGGTGTAACAGATGTTCCACCGATTTTTTGACGATATATAGCCGATTCTTGTAAAAGGTGGAACAGTGGAACAAATTCGCGCATTTACTCTAAAGAAAAAACTTTCTTCTGAATCCCGCTGAAATTCACCATCCGAATATTTTTCTTTCTGTAGGTGATGCATATACGGGGGAAATGTTCCACCTCTGAAAAATCATGCTTTTATACCCGAAACATAGCCGTTTTTACGGTGGAACATGGTGTTCCGCCTTTGTTCCACCTTTACAGCAGCTCGTCAGGTTCGTTCGGCTCCTCAGTCGTAAAATCTGCCATTCGCATGACAACACATTCGACAGGAACGCCGCCGATTTTCTTCGGCTTGGTAAATGCACGCCCGCGTGTCTGGATCAGGCTCTTGACTTTCAGCCAGGACAAAATCGCGGACTCGTCAAAGCCGCCATCCTTGCAGGCGTTCCGGAACACCGTCCGGTTGATATATGCATAATCGCCATCGATCACGCCGTACACGTCGCCGCCGGATTCCCCGGAAAACTTGCCTGCATTGATCGCCACCCAGTCGCACAGATATGCATACCCGCGCTCACCGGCAGAAACAGAAACCTTTGTTTTCAGAAACTCGCTCATTTGCGCACAGGTCAGCCATTCGCCGGACCGGTAGATCAGCTCGTCCGCAAGCCGGTCGGCGGTCAGAATAAACGCCGCTGCCATTGCCTGCTTTTCGGTCGTCTCACCGGCGGACAGATCCCGGAAATACGCATCATACATAGCCTGCGCCCGTGTCCAGTGCGCATCTGTCAGCCCTGTAATGAACCGTTTCCCGGCGCCTCCGAAATGCGATTTGATGACCTTGCAGACCGCTGCGCCGTCTGTGATGACGCACCTGTCCGCCTTGCATTCGATGTCGATCACGCGGTTCACAGCGCCCGCTCCGGCATTCAGATGCACGATCGGACTTTCTCCCGTGGTCAGGATGCACAGGCTCCACGTCGGCGTCTTGTCAATGCCGCCGACCTTGTTTCCTCTGGTTCGCCCCACACCCTGTGAGAGCTGGTAGACATCGAATTTCGACCTTCCGTGGCTGTCTTTGGAGAGCTGAAGCTCGTCGATGCACAGCGGGATGTTCCCGAGGAACCCTGCTGTCTTTTCGTGCCCGACCTGCGTCGCGTTGAAGGTCTGCGGGTATCTGCCGATTTCCGGATCACCCCAGACCGATGCTGCGAGCATGAGTGCGACTGTCTTGCCGGTTCCGGAATCCACGCCCCAGAGATGCACGAAAAAGCTAAGTCCGCCGAGACGCTTGATCAGCACCGACGCAAACGACGCGGCAAGCATGATCTGCGCAGTGACGCTCTGCCTCCTGCAGCGCAGGGCACAGGCACGCCACTTCTCAAAATCTCCCTGCTCGCGTATCGCACCGAAGATCGTACCGTAAGCGGCATCGCCATCGAACGCCAGATTCTGCACATATGGTGAGAAGCGCCCGTCGTTGAGCCATCCTAAGCGCCCCACGCTGTCCTGCTCCGGGATGACTTCATAGTTCAGGTCTTCTATCTCGCACAGGAACTGCGACAGATTCGCCGCTGTCTTGGACGTGACCGCCACATCGAACGCGGATAATTCAATGATCTTGCGCGAATCGAACAAATCCCGCTTATCTCGTATCAGATACCGGATACTCCCGCCGCGCTCGAATGCGATCATGAGCTTGGTCATACCCGTGTCGATGTTCGTCAGGCGACCCACCGGCGCAATCGGATGCGTGCAGGCGTACTCTTCCCGCAGTCCGATGCATTTGTAAATTCCCGTCGAATCAATGTGCCAGTCGCCCGGATCAAGGCTGATTTTTTCGTCCGTATTCACCAGCGGAAATGTCAGATGCCGCCCCTCGGCGACCTGTTCCGAAAGCCCCTTGTCATACTGCGCACAGAGCTGCTTGAAGCCCGTGACACCGAGGGATTTTGCAATCTCCGCAAGCTGTGCCGTGACCTGATCGCGGGCGAACTGCGTTTTCTGCTCTGCGATTTCTTTGTATGGCGCTTCGGTGAACAAAAAGTCATCTTTCGTG
>JAILPP010000020.1 GCA_024699425.1 Oscillospiraceae bacterium
TCAGAAACGCACAGCACTCCGCACACTGCTCGGAGAACAGGCAAAAGAATCCGGCAATCCGTTTCTCACCGTCAGCGATGATGCAGAGGATTGTCTTTTCGCCAACATGAAAAAACTACTCAGCCGTATGACAATTTTTAATCCTGATGAGCCGGAACGGTTCCCTATGCATCATGCATATATCCGTGAAGTGCTTTCTCAGAACAAAAAGCTGCTCGGACAGTATGATAACCTGATTATTGAAATTTCACAGATCGGTGACAGCACACAGCTCCCTGACCTCGACCGCATTACAGAAGCATTGCGGGAACTCCGGGGTGCAGCTCCCGAAACCACTGAGGCAGAAGAAATGCAGAAAGGACAGTATTATGGAGAAATCTAACAGTGCCAGAACCGGTATCCTGATCGGTATCGGCGCAGCAGTTGCCGCTGCCGTGATCGGCGGTATCGTTGTAACACAGAACCTCGGCAAACCGGAATACCAGATCACGGAAGAAGAGGCACAGACAAGGCTGACCAAGCTCCTGCACAATGTTCGTGTCAATCACGTTCCCGCCAGAAAGGCAACCGTAGATTTTACGGCAAATGACCTCGCCAACACCCTCCCCGACATTGAAGAATACCCTCTCACCATCACCGGAAACGGAGATGTCAATATTGAGATCTTCGCTTCTCCCGAAAAAGCAGGCTCAGGTACTGACGGCTGGCTGAATGAAGCGGCAAAGGAATTCAACCGCAAAAATAACAAAACTGCTTCGGGACGCAGTATGTCGGTTTCCGTGCGGAGTATTTCTTCCGGCATGGGGTCGGATTATATCGTTTCCGGAAAATATCTGCCCGATGCCTTCACTCCCTCCAATGCCATGTGGGGAACAATGGCTGTCGCAAACGGTGCGGAACTTTCCACAAAAAACGGTACAGAACGGCTTGTCGGAAACGTTGCGGGGATTCTTCTTGCCGACGATATGATAAAAACGCTTACTGCGGATTACAGCAGCATTACTATCGAAACAGTGACAAAGGCTGCACAGGACGGCAAAGTTTCCATGGGATATACTTACCCGTACACCAGCTCTACCGGACTGAATTTTCTGGTTTCCTCACTTTACAGCTTCGATCAGAACGATCCCCTCAGTGCAGGTGCAGTCGGACAGTTCCAGAAATTTCAGGCAAATGTCCCGTTCGTCTGCTACACCACACAGCAGATGCGCAGCGCAATGCAAAGCGGTTCTCTCAATGCCTGCATCATGGAATATCAGACCTATCAGAACGATTCCACTCTTCAGAAAAAATACAAGTTCTATCCCTTCGGCGCACGGCATGATAATCCCCTTTACGAAGTCGGCAATATCGGCACGGAGAAAGAAGAAGTCCTCAGAACTTTTACAGAGTTTTGCCTCAGTGATGAACAGCAGAAAGCCGCTTCCCGCTACGGATTCAATCAGCAGGATACCTACAAATCTGCGGAACCTGAATTTGATGCCGTCACGCTCATCAACGCCCAGCAGCTCTGGAAACAGGAGAAAGACTCCGGAAAACCGGTTGTAGCCGTATTTGTTGCCGATGTTTCCGGCAGTATGAACGGCGACCCGCTTTCCCGCCTGAAAACCTCTCTCCTGAGTGCATCCCAGTACATCAACAGCAATAATTACATCGGTCTGGTTTCTTACAGCACGGATGTCAATGTCAATCTGCCGATCGGCAAGCTGGATCTGGATCAGCGTTCCTGCTTCACAGGTGCTGTGCAGGATCTTACCGCAAACGGAAAAACCTGCACCTATGATGCCGTCTTGCAGGGAATCCAGATGTTGCAGGAAGCAGGGAAAACGATTCCGGATGCCAAACTGATGCTCTTTGTCCTGAGTGACGGCGAAACCAATGCCGGTGCCGGTCTGAATGAGATCAGCAGCATCGTACAGGCATTCAGGATTCCGATTTACACGATCAGTTATAACGAGAATCTGAATGAATTGTCCGACCTTTCGCAGATCAATGAGGCGGCAACGATCAACGCCAACTCCGAAGATGTCGTATACAAACTCTCTGCACTCTTCAACGCACAGATGTAACCAACAAAAGCAGCATTCCGCCTCGGAATGCTGCTTGCTTTTTACAGGAATTTCTTTCCGGCACCCCATGCCTTTCCGACTGTCTCGCCTACTACACGATAGCTTTTGGCAGAGGAGTCGAACATAATAGGACACAGTTTATCCAGATCCACGCCCTCATCTGTCAGAACAGATTCATCAGCGACCATACCGACGATCTTCGCAACAACACGAGTCTCACCATATTCCTCGATGATGTCCTGTACGCGGCACTCGATCGCAACTGGAAGCTGGTCAATCACCGGTGCATTGACTTTCCCGGACTTGGTGACGGTCAGTCCGCAGCGTTCCAGCTTGTCCGGAACTTTGGAAGCGGAAACAATGCCGACATAATCACAGGCTTCTACAAATTCCTTTGTCGCATAGCTGACTGTAAATTCACGGTTTCTTTTGATATTTTCTGTGCTGGGATGCGCTCCGAGGCTGATGGTGATCAGATCACCGCTGCACTGTCCGCCCCATGCGGCATTCATTGCCGTCGGCTCGCCGTTTTCGTTGTAAGTGGCGATGATAAACACCGGAAGCGGCGTGACAAAACCCTTTTCCAATTGCTTTTTCATGATGTGTATTCTCCTTTTCTGAACGATTCAGACTGTAACAGTCTACGAACAGTATATCAAATACAAGCAAATTTGTCAAGTGGTTCTGTTACATTTTCACACAATTTTTATTCGTCGGAATCTGTTTTCTCACTCTCTGAAATAATATTGGAATAAACCGTTTTGGCAGAAATGCCCTGAAGTCTCCCGATCTTTCCGGACAGCGCACTGATCTCCGACTGTGGCGCATCTACTGCAACACTGATAATGCTGACCTTGCGCTGCGGATAGGGGATTCCCATGCGCCCTATGATATATTGACTGTACTCGTGAAGAATGGCATTCAGCTTTCCGACCTGCTCCGGATTTTCCACAATGATGCCGATAATGGCAACTCTTGTTTCCATAACAACACTTCCTTGTCCAATCGTAAATTTACCGCCCTCCAATGAAAGAGGGCGGTAATTTCAGAATCAATGCACTGCTGTGTAGTCAAATACCTCCGGTGCTGTCGGCAGGGCATAGCCCGTTCCGAGGAAGTAATCTGTATGCGGCGGCTGATTATAGCCGTTGTTCTGGGCTGCAACCTGTACACGATACTGCGGATTGTGCATGAGGGAGTAGATCGGGTATTCTGTTGCATAAGTCGTTGTGAACACACGCAGTCCGCCGTCCGTCTTGCGGAAGATCATTTCTTCACGCCAGTCGCCGGTCAGGTCGCAGGTCAGGCAGGCATTGGACTTGGTGTAGTTGTTGTAAGCCACGCCGTCACCGCTGAATACTCTGCCCTTGCCGTACTGGTCAGCCATTGTACGGTCAAGCACAGCACGCTCCAGAACGTCTGTCCAGTAAACCACGGAGTTCTGCCCCCATTTGGTGATGTTGGAGAAATACATATCGGTACCGTCCGCATTCTTCATTGGCTTATGTGTTACGCAGTCATAAATCAGACTGTTATGTGAGCCGACCATTTCTGCGCCGTCATTTCCCGCGATGAGATTATCAGCAAGGCATCTGCCTGTATCTCCACCGGCTGTTTCACGGAAGAGCGCCTTGCCTGTCCTGGCATCACGCAGTTCAGTGCCGAAGTTGATCGTCTTGCCGTTCGGGTGCTTTGCATCTTCCAGACACTGGAAAATCTCCAGACCCGGATTGGACGGTACGAAGTCACCAATATGGATCGCATCGCCGTGGGCATTGTTCGTTGTATACAGCAGTTTGCCGTTGTCGTCGATCACAGCAGAACCGCAAAGCACTTCCTGCTTGCCATCGCCGTCCACGTCGGCTGCGAGTTCATGGTGATTGCCGTCACCGTAACCGCCTGCGCTGACATTGAATCCCGTGTCAAAGAGCCATCTCTGAGACAGCTTTCCGCCTTTGACATCCCATGCGGATACAGCCAGTCTTGTATAATAGCCTCTGCCAAAGATCGCAGATGCATTCTTTCCGTCGAGGTAGGCAACACACGCTGTATAGCGCTCACTGCGGTTGCCGTATTCATCGCCCCATGTGGACTTGCTCTGCGCTCCGCGGGCAGGGGTGTAATCCTTGGTATCGAGCGCTGCACCGGTCTGACCGTCAAAGAGCGTGATGTACTCCGGACCGCTAAGAACTGTTCCGGCACTGCTGCGGTAATCCTTGGAACCGTCACCGACGATTTTGCCCTTGCCGTCCTTGGTGCCGTCTGCGGTCTTGCAGATCATCTCGCACTTGCCGTCACCGTCAAAGTCATAGACCATGTACTGCGTATAATGCGCACCTGCACGGATATTCTTGCCGAGATCCACACGCCATACCAGTGTACCGTCCAGACGGTAGCAGTCAATCAATACCGTTCCGGTGTAGCCTGTCTTGGAGTTATCCTGCGAGTTGGAAGGATCCCACTTCACGAATACTTCGTAAACGCCGTCGCCGTCAATGTCACCAACAGAGCAGTCATTTTCGGTATAAGTGCAGGTCGAACCGTCAGGCATTTTCTGATCGGCAGGTTTCTGCGTGGGAATGTCAAAGTATGCACCGGACTGACCCGAATTCTTGGTACCGAATACCAGTGCTGCACTGCCCTTGTCTACGCAGGTATTTCCGAAATAGGTGTCGATCGTGTACTTGTCCGCAGGTGAACCGCCTGCATCATAATAATTGGAAGCACTGCCGGACTTGATCTCTGCCAGCAATGTGCCGTTCTTGTAGAGCTTATAGCTGGTCTTGTCTGCATCAGTCGCAAGAATGCGCCATGTGAGCATCATGCCGTTTCCGGTGTTGGCTGCCGCAAGACCACGGCTGAGATGTTCCATCTGAATACCACTGCCCCAGACATTCTTACCGCCGCCGGCAGCCGTGGGCTTGCCTTTGATCGGAGCGATCGGGGTAGAAGGAGAAGCCTTCTGCTCTGTATCTGCAATCGTGATCGTATCAAGATTGGAAGCGCCGTCCGCCGTTGCAGAGGTCAGTGTCACTGTATTCATACCCGCAGAAAGCGGCAGATATACCGTCTCTTCCTTCCATGTATCCCAGCTTCCGGTCGGCTCGCCGTTCAGAGTATAAGTGCCGAGACCGCCGCTGACGGAGACATTGACTGTGCGGGCAGCCGTGCCGCCGTTTGCATAGTGTACAGTCAGTGCATACACACCGGCAGAGGGTACCTGTACATTCAGACTCATCTCCGAACCGATCTCGTTAAAGAGATTCAAATACTTCTCAGAGGTAAAGCCCGGATGGTCGCTCTCCACATATGCCTTGTCATATTTGCCGTCCACCGCTGCATAGACACGGGGAAGTGTGGTCAGCTTACGCTGTCTGAAATCACTTTTTCCTGTGTGCAGGAACTTGGACAGCATGACCAGATCCACGGTATCACAGATATCATCGGCATTGAGGTCGATCACCGCATCGTCCTCGCTGCTCATCACAGCACGTCTGCCGAGTCCCAGATCAAACACGTCCACTACGCCGTCACCGTTCAGATCGCCCGGAATGTACGAAGCCGGTGCGGAAGCGGTACACGCCGTTTCCTCTCCCGCTGCTGCTGTGACGGGGATCAGCTCCCAGTCCTGACAATCCACGCCGTTGACCTCCCAGAGCTGGGCATTGGCACCGTCTGTTGTTTCGGCATTTCTGATCTCGGCAGCTTTTCCGCTGTCCTTGTGCAGCAGCTTGAAGCTCCCGTCTGCATTGGCAGACAGATCAAAAATATGAGAGGCTGTCTTTCCGTCCACCAGACAAAGATTATCCTCGGCAGTACCGAGCGCCACACTGTCCTGCGCTCCTGTCAGCACCAGACTGTAGAAGCCGTCATCATCTGCGGAAAGCGTCCACATATTCAGGCGATCTCCCGCATCTGCCGACTTCTGATCGACATTGGCACCGATCTTTGCCGTCTCTGCGTGAAGGTACAAACCACTGTGAACATTGCGGATGACGTAAGTACCGTCATACTGTCCGCCGACAGCGTTTGCCGTCATGGAAGGCACAGCCGGTACGGCTGCAAGCATCATCACGGCGGCTAAGAAAGCTTTGATTCGTTTCATGCACATACACTCCGTTTCATGTTGATTTTTCTCATCATCTCCGGATAAGGGAACTATGCCCCTATCCCCCTACTTTACATTATACATATTTTTCTGAATTTGTCAAGCATTTTAATCAAATTTTCATGTGTTCATTTTTGAACCTGCGATTTTACGGAACGTATGCATGAAAAAACAGAGAATCCCGCTGAAAGCGGGACTCTCTGCCATGATATAGGGATTATATAGGGGATATCAGCAAAGATTGGGGACTCATTTGCTGACAGTAATATCATACTCTTATCGTGTGAAATTCTGGTGAAAGTTATTTGAAATACATATGATATTTGATATTCGATTTGAAACGGATAGTTTTGTTCAGCTTTTCAAATATCATGCATAAATGAAATGCAGCCGTCATAGGATGAAGCAGAAGGGAAGTGACGGACATGCAGACAACCGAAAATCTGCGCTATGTAAGTGAATATCTTCCGACAGCGGTACGGCAGGCGTTGAACAGACTGCCGGAAGATATCAGCCGAAACCTGCAGGAGATCCGTCTCCGTGCAGACAGACCGGTCTGCCTGACAACAGGTGGACAAGACCGTATGCTCAGCGCCTCCGGAACGGTTACACAGGAACCGAAGGCTGCGCTGCATACTCCGCCGGAAATGCTGCTGCAATGTTTTCAGGCGGTGGTGTCTTACTCTGTTCACAGCCATGAGCAGGATGTCGCAGAGGGGTTTGTCACACTCCGCGGCGGATGTCGGGTCGGCGTTTGCGGAACGGCAGTGCGGACAGGCAGAGAAATCAGAAGCATCAAAAGAATCGGCGGACTGAATTTCCGCATCGCCGGAGAACAGATCGGAACTGCGGAAACCGCATTTCGTCAGACGGGACATACAGGCGGCATTCTGGTAGCAGGAAGCCCCGGAAGCGGGAAAACAACTTTTCTGCGGGATTACTGCCGTCTGCTCGGCAACAGCAGCCGCACGGCTCTGATCGACGAACGAGGAGAGATCGCCGCTGTATATCATGGCGTTCCGCAGCATGATATCGGTGTCATGACAGACGTTCTGGACGGCTATCCGAGGGCAGCCGGGATCCTTACTGCGCTGCGGGTTCTGAATCCCGTACAGATCCTGTGCGATGAACTGCTGACAGCAGAGGATTCTGCGGCAGTTCTTGAAGCTGTCGGATGCGGTGTGCAGATCACAGCAAGTGCCCATGCAGGCAGCTTTGAAGAACTTCACCGCCGGGAGATCCTTGCACCGCTGCTCAAAGCCAATGTGTTCCGCTACTGCGTGATGCTCGTCGGCGTGGGACAGGTACAGTCTGTACGGAGGCTGCCATGAGATTGTGGGGAATCCTCCTGCTGCTGATCGCTTCCGCAGGAACCGGATATTATGCCGCAGGCAGACTTCGCAGGAACGTGCATTCCCTCGAACTGCTTTGCGCTTGGACAGAAGATGCCGCCGCCTGTATCCGCTACAGCCGCATGGAAACAGCGGAACTGCTTTCGTTCTTATCTGTACACCCAAGCTATCGGGAGTTTCGTTTCATGCAAAGCATTCTGTCGGAAATGTCCCCGCAGATCCCGCCGCAGACCTTGTGGCAGAAGGCGCTCCGACAGGATGCGGCTGTTCCGGGGTGTGCCGAATCCGCACTGACCGGTCTGGGAACAAGTCTCGGTACTACGGATTGTGAGGGACAGCTTGCGGCACTTGCTCTGTGCGGTACACAGCTTCGGCAGGCTGCGCAGAACGCACGGGAGACCGTTCAGACAAAAGGCAGACTTTATCGTGCGCTCGGACTGCTCGGCGGCGCAATGGCAGGGATTCTTCTGTGGTAAAGCGGGGGGCTGTGTATGGAAATTGATCTGATATTCAAGATCGCCGGAACGGGTATCATCACGGCAGTGCTGAGCCTTGTACTGAAAAAAGCCGAACGTGACGAACAGGCACTCATGACCACGCTTGCCGGTCTGATCGTCGTGCTGATGCTCGTCATTGACCAGATCAGCAATCTCTTCTCCACTGTCAAGGCGGTGTTCGGACTGTGAGTATTTTGCAGGCTGCGGTAATGTGTATAGTGGGGTGTGTGCTGTGTCTGTTTCTGCGGGAAGTACA
>JAILPP010000032.1 GCA_024699425.1 Oscillospiraceae bacterium
AGCGTCGATCTGTTCATCTGTCAGCGCCTTGGCGTAAGTTACCGTCACTTTCACAGTGATTGTTCTGACATTTGTGTCCTTATCCGGATTTGTCACATAGGCTTCTTTCAGCTTGGCAGAAATGCGGATGTTTGCCGTTCCCGGCTCTCGCGCCGTGATAATCCCATCACGGGACACCGCCGCCGACGCATCGTAATCGGAATCGAACACCACGCTCTCCGGGTAATAATACTGCTCATCGAGCGTGATTTTCAGTGGATAAATCTCGCCCTCGGAAAGTGTGAGTTCCGTCACATCCGCGGAGAATCCGTACATATCCACTGTTTCCTGCGGCAGTTCATAGTCTGCCGGAACAGGCATTGTTGTGGGCTGTGTTTCTTCTGCATAAACTGGCATCGTTCCTGCGGTCAGCAGCAATGCCGCGAGCAGAATCGTCATAATACTGTGTTTCATCATAATGCTCAACCTCCTTTATTCGGTTGTTTCCTGATTCATAAATGCTTCAATATCCTCCGTGCGGATGTCAATGCCGTTCCGCATGGTTTTATCATCGGCATCACATAGCTTGATAAAATTAGGCTTGCTTTCTCTGTCAGGCAGACCACCGACATACAGCACATAGCCGTTTCCCAGATCATACTTGAAAATACAAATGCCTGAACCAACGTCCTCGCCCTGATAGCCTTGGAAATCCTCCCATGTCAGATCATCGCCCCTCTTGGCAAGCTCCCGGACATCGTCCATGTGCAGTGTTTCCTTGGGTTCTGTCGGGGGAAGGATTTCCGGCGGGCGTGTTGGTTTGGGTGTGGTCGTTTCCGTTGTGGCACTGGTTGGCAGCGTGATGGGATTCCCCTGCGAATCAAGCGGCTGCCCCTGTTCATTGGTCTGCACCGGTGCTGTTGTGTGAATGGGTTCCGTCGTGGTGACAGCTGCGGTCGTGTTCTGTGAGGTTGCAGCAGGTTGAGATTCTGTCACAGGTGCTTGTGCATCCGTCTGGACATATCCGCTGTTTGCCGGAGCAGCCTGCGGAACATAGGAAGTAGCTGTGCTTTGTACCGTGACAACGGTTTGCCGTGTTGTGGTCTGACTTTCCGTTTGTGTCTGAATCACTGCGCTTGTCGTCGCTGCGGTGCTGTGCGGAACAGCTTGCAGGCTGAGGGAAGATGCCGCCGCTGTTGTCGCTTCTGTTGTTGTTGCCGTAGCTGTTGTGCAGATCGTTGTAACTTGCTCTGTCTTTGCGGTTGTGACAGTTTCGGTGATAAATGGCTGCTGCACATGATAGTAGGTGTTTGTCGCTTCCGTCATGGTTTCTGTGGGCTGATCGGTGGGGGCAATTCTCTGCATATGCCAGATCATACCGATTCCCATGACTCCGACCATGCAGCAGGCAACAGTCATTCCGACAGTCAGCCACGGAAACCGAGGTTGACGGTAGGCAGATACAGACGGAACGAATACCTTTGGACTTTCTGGTGTATCCTGTACCTCTTTTTGCATTTCAAGGCGCTGTTCTACCTTATGCAGAAGCCTTTCATGGTCGATGTCCGCAATGCCGCGATAGTCCTCACCGAGCTGCACAGCATTCTTTTCACTGACATTCTGCAATGCCTTGATGATGTCCTTTTGCCGCATGGTCTCACCTCCAATCCTTTAGCTCCTCACGCAGCTTCTTCAGAGCCCTAACACAGCGTTTCTGTGCAGTATTGGTCGATAGTCCGACCATTTGGGCAATGTCCCGCATCTTCCGTTTGAAGTAATACTTCTGGACAAGGATGGTCGCATCCGGCTCGCCCAGTGATTTGATTTTTTGCAGGAGAATTCTGTCACGCTCCTGCTGTTCCGCAGATGTCTGAACAGAATCCTCCGAGGGTTCGGGAACGCTGTCGATCGGAACCAGATGCAGCCACTGTTCATATAAAGAATGTGCATGATCCAGCGCCTTGTTTCTGGCAGCCTGCCCGATGTACGCTTTCAGGCTCTCGCCCTGAATATTGCTGTAATGCTGCACGATCTCCGCAAAGACTTCCGCGAAGCAGTCCTCCACATCCTCCCGTGTCCCACAGTCCCGGAGTATCCGGAAGATGATGGCATAGATATATTGTGCGTATTGCTTGTACAAAGCCTTGGCGCCTTCGTTCAGACTGCTGTTCATGAGCGCGCGCAGCTCATGATCTGTCATAGCCATCCTCCTCTCCGAAGTGATAAGCCCCATGGTGCTTTCATAAAGTATAGACTGGTTTTTTCCGAAAAAGTGACACGGAAAATAAAAATATTTTTGAATCGAATAGCAATGCAAGGATGTCTGTAAAAAAGTATAGCATAGAAAATGCTGAAATACAAGAGGATACACGACTTGCAAATCTATTATCACCCATGCTATAATAAAATCAGAAAAAATCTGCAAAATCACTTTGAGTTTTTCCGAAAAAGTGGTACTAATAAGTGAAGGGGCAAAGTACACGCCCCTGAGAGGAGGAATCCCCGATGGATAACGGTGAAAGTAGCTACCGCCGTTTCCTTGCGGGCGACGATGAGGGATTGCATGAGATCATCTGCGCATACCGTGCAGGGCTGATCCTGTATCTGAACAGCTTTGTGCAGAACATTCACACCGCAGAAGATCTGACAGAGGACACGTTTACCGAGCTTGCCACCAAAATGCCGAAGTATTCTGGAAAAAGCTCGTTCAAAACATGGCTCTATGCAATCGGACGGAATCTGACTGCAAAGTACCTCCGGAAGCACGCAAAACTCAAAGTCGTACCGCTGGAATCACAGGAATTTCTTGCGGACGAGGCAGACCTCGAACGCAATTACATCAAAAGCGAACAGAAACAACTGGTACAT
>JAILPP010000144.1 GCA_024699425.1 Oscillospiraceae bacterium
CCTTCACGCAGGAGATTGATGCCGACCAGCACATCAAATTCACCCAGACGCAGATCACGGATGATCTCCATACGTTCAATGGTGTCAATGTCGTGGTGCAGATACCGCACACGGCAGCCCATCTGTTCAAGGAAGGTTGTGAGATTCTCTGCCATTTTCTTGGTGAGAGTCGTGACCAGAACACGTTCTTTCTTTTCGGCACGGGTGCGGATCTCAGACAGCAGATCGTCCATCTGTCCGTCAATGGGCTTGACGATGATCTCCGGATCGACCAGACCTGTCGGGCGGATGACCTGTTCCACAATGGCGGAGGAGTGTTCTTTTTCATAATCACCGGGCGTTGCGGAAACGTAGATCGCCTGTCGGATATGACGGGAAAATTCATCGAAATTCAGCGGGCGGTTATCAAAGGCGCTCGGCAGACGAAAACCGTAATCGACCAGTGTCTGCTTGCGGGCGTGGTCACCGGCACTCATGGCACGCACCTGCGGGATTGTTACATGACTTTCGTCCACGATGAGAAGAAAATCTTCCGGAAAATGGTCAAGCAGCGTATAGGGAACGCTCCCCGGAGGACGGCGGGCAAGCACACGGGAATAGTTCTCAATGCCGGAACAGAACCCGATCTCACGGAGCATTTCGATGTCATAATGTGTCCGCTGTGCGATACGCTGTGCCTCGATGAGCTTATGATTTTCAGTGAACCACTTCACTCGTTCTGCCAGTTCTTCTTCCAGATCGGCAATGGCAGCCTCCATTTTCTCGTCACCGACGACATAATGCGATGCGGGGAAAATCGCCGCATAGCGAAGAACGGCTTTCACCTTTCCGGTCAGCACATCGACTTCACTGATACGGTCGATCTCGTCTCCGAAGAACTCCACACGAATGGCAGTATCCGTTGAATTGGCGGGGAAAATTTCCACCACATCGCCCCGCACACGGAATCGGGTACGGGAAAAGTCAATGTCATTTCGTTCGTATCGGATGTTCACCAGTTCAGCCGCCAGTGCCTTGATGGATTTTTCCATGCCGACACGCACGGAGACGGTCATATTGCGGTATTCTTCCGGAGAACCGAGGGAATAGATGCAGGAGACCGATGCCACGATGATGACATCTCTGCGTTCGGCAAGTGCGGAAGTAGCAGAATGGCGGAGCTTGTCGATCTCATCATTGATCGAGGAATCCTTTTCAATATAGCTGTCTGTACTGGGAACATAGGCTTCCGGCTGGTAGTAGTCGTAATAGCTGACGAAGTACTCGACCGCATTTTCAGGGAAAAACGCCTTGAACTCCGAGCAGAGCTGTGCGGCAAGGATCTTGTTATGTGCCAGTACGAGTGTTGGTTTGTTGATATTGGCAATGACGTTTGCCATGGTATAGGTCTTGCCGGAGCCTGTCACTCCGAGCAAGGTCTGAAAATCTCTGCCGTTTTGCAGTCCTTCTGTCAATTCCCGTATTGCCTTCGGCTGATCGCCTGCGGGCGGATAGGGAGAATGCAATTTGAATGTATCCATAAACAGCCTCCGTGACTACACCAGCAGTCCAGCCTGATAACTTCCTGTCTGCTGCATGGAAATGACTTCATCTGGCGAAACGATAATGTGATCTACCAGTTCTGTCTCTACATCGTGCAGAACTTTGGCGAGTTTGCCGGTGCTGCGGATATCTTCCGGTGATGCGTGCGCCTTGCCTGTCGGGTGGTTGTGAGCGATCATGACACGGCTGCACGGTGTGGAAAGCGACAATTTCACGATTTTTTTCACAGGCAGAGAGACTTCTGCATCGCTTCCCGAAGAAACGGTAAAGCAACGGATCACTTTATACGCATCGTCCAGACAAGCCAGAAGAAGCCGTTCTTCTTTGCAGCCACTCAGTTGGATATGAAAGTACATACAGCGGTTTTCGTAGCTTTTGAGGGAGAGATCCTGAAAACGGCTGATTTCGACATGATTATGGACAGCTCCCGCAAACAGAAGAAAATCAGCAATTTTTTCGCCTACGCCGCCGACACGGAGAAGTGCCTGCCGGTCAGCATGGAACACGTCGTAAAGAGAGCCGAATTCCGTCAGCAGCTTGTGTGCAAGGGTATTTGTATTTTCACGTCGTACAACGTAGAACAGAAGCATTTCGAGAATTTCATGTTCCGCAAAACCGTCCAGTCCGGTATCCTGAAACCGTTGTCGCATCCGTTCCCGGTGTCCGGCGTGGGGATTGTCCTTTATATCAGCCATACAGTTTTCTCCTTATCGTTATATTTTTCATCAGGTCTTTTCAAAATCGGAATTGTATGTTATAATAGAGTTACCCGGAAGCCTTGCTTCGGAAGTATACGGGGAAGTCAGAAAAAGAAACATACAATTCAGGAGGCATATCATGCGAAACGTAACCATTGCTGCGAACGATGCCGGACAGCGGCTCGATAAATTTTTGTCAAAGCTCATGCCCACAGCTCCGAAAGGAATGCTGTACAAGCTCATCCGCAAGAAAGATATCCGTCTCAACGGCGCAAGATGCAGGGGCGATGAACAGCTTCAGGTGGGGGATACCGTGCGGATTTTTGCAAAGGAAGAATTTTTCACAAAACCTGAAAAGCCGCATTTTTCCACAAAGGCGCAGGGAAAGATCACACCCGTCTATGAGGACGGAGATCTGCTCATTGTTGATAAACCTTCCGGTATGTATGCGCACGGCGGGCAGGACGG
>JAILPP010000028.1 GCA_024699425.1 Oscillospiraceae bacterium
GACTGACGGGGACTTCATTGAGCCGGATCTTCGCCTTACATCGTGTGAGCTGTTCGTAAAGATGAAAGGTCAGACCGCAGCGGTTCTGGGTATAAAAAATGTGAAGTGCATCTTCCTCACCCAGTTCTTCGAGACCTTTCAGTCCTTCGATGTAGACATTCTCATAGTCTACGAGATAAATCGCCATAATTTCACCTCCTTATGTGATTTTCCGCAGAGAAGCGGCAGGTGATGCAGAGTCCCTTACCGCTTCTCTGTTCTATTATACCATGTGTACACTTCTTTGTCAAGTTTCGTCAGTTTCCGTGATCTCAGCGGATTCTGTTTCCTCCTGACCGTAGTGCAGACCTGTTCCTCTCGGATAGATGAGCTTATTTGTGTAGTGATACAGTTCATTGACATCGTAGACATCGACAGGCAGTTTTCCTGTCGGTTCATTGCCGCCGAACACCGTATACAAAGCAGCGATGAGATTCGGACCGTAGGCAGCCACGGGCTTGGAGAAGTTGGGTTTATCCTTCATTCCCTTTGCCAGATAGCAGGCAAGCGCCGCATCTGCATCGGGATAGCGTGCGAGGTCATAGGGGAGCTGTGCGCTGACCAGAACAGATTTCACACCGACTTCCTTTGCAGCGGAGAGCAGCGCATCGAGATAAGCGGCATTACCGCCCTCTTCGGAAATGGGGTCAAGTTCCTCCGCATCGTACAGGGCAGACACGGCGACCACCGTCGATGCGTCCCCGATTTTTTCTGCAACTTCTTCGGGCTTGGCATCTTCAAAGCAGACACAGCGAATTTCCGCTTCTTTGGGGACTTTTCCGTCAGCTCTGAGCTGTTCCACGGCGTATTCGAGAGAATTCAGCTCCGACTTGTAGGGGCAGAACAGAACGGTTTTGCCGCTGCCGTCAAGAGGCAGGAGACTGCCTTCATTTCTGACCAGCGTGACCGTCTGCAAGGCGATCTCCATTTCTGTTTCGTGATGTGCCTTGGAACCAATCGACTCCTTTGCGGCTTTGATGCGGGCAGCGGTTTCCTCTTCGGTGGGGTGAGTCGGCGGGAGAAGTCCGTATTTTTCCTTGAGTGTGAGAATGCGGCGGACGGACTGGTTGATGCGTTCTATGGGAATATCGCCGTTTTCCACCATCTGTTCAATCCCTGAGATATAGTCCCAGATCTGTTCCAGCGCTTCCTCATTGGAAGTGTCCACGGGAACGAGCAGCATATCCACGCCTGCATTGATGGCGAGCTTTGCGGTATCCATCGGTGCAAAATGCACTCTGACGGCATCCATATCGAGTGCATCGGTGATGACAACGCCGTCATAGCCCATGCGCTTGCGGAGAAAGCCGTCGATCAGATCATCTGAGAGTGTCGCAGGCAGAATCACAGAAGAACCGTCACTGATCGACGTATAAGTATCTTTTTCGACCTGCGGGAACTGGATATGTGCTGTCATAATCATATCCGCATCGTTCATGACCGCAGTACGGAACGGGATCAGCTCCCGTTCTTCAAGTCTTGCAGTATTTTTGTTAATAAGCGGCAGACCGGTGTGGCTGTCGGTATCCGTATCACCGTGACCGGGGAAATGCTTGACAGCCGCAATGACGTGCTGCTGTGCAAGACCTTGGATAAAGGCGCAGCCGTGTTTTGTGACCGTCTGTGCATCGTCCGAGAAAGAGCGCACACCGATGACAGGATTTTCGGGATTGTTGTTGACATCAAGGCAGGGGGCAAGATCGGTATTGATGCCGAGTGCTGCCATTTCTTCGCCGAGGAGTGCCGCCGTCTGCTGTGTCAGTTCTTCGGAATCGGCAGCGCCGAGTGCCATACTGCCGCAGGTCTGACAGCCCATTGTGAGGCGGGAGATCTGACCGCCCTCATTATCCGCAGCGATCAGGAGCGACGTTCTGCCGCCCTGTGCGTTGGCATTCTGCATGGAGTCGATCAGGCGGACGGACTGTTCGGTGTTCTCCAGATTTTCGTCAAAGAGGAGAATGCCGCCCAGATGATGGGAACGGATCGCCGCAAGCTGGGACTCGTTCAATTCTGTAACAGGTGAGCTGTTCTCTCCCCAGCAGCGAAATGAAAGCATGAGCATCTGACCGATCTTTTCCTTGAGGTTCATATCGGCAAGCAGTTGTGCGGGGCTTGCGGATTCGCCTGTGAGCATATTGGCATAAGGTGCAGTAATGACCGTCAATGTTTCCTCGGTAGGTTCAACAGATGCGGGTGCGCTTCCTGCGCAGCCTGTAAACGCCATCAGGCAGGCGGTCATAAGTGCGGATACAGCATGACGTTTCAGTAGCATTGGAAACTTCCTTTCTTGGAGAAATCGAAATACTTCATCTCATTTAGTATAGCACACGCAGAAATATTTGTCAATGAAAATGCGGTTACACTTCCTTCACAGCGAGCCAGTCCGTGCCGTAGCGGGTTGCCAGCACATCGCAGAGAACGAGTGCCGTCACGCTGTCCACGACCACACGGGCACGGTGAATGATCGCCGGGTCATGCCGTCCGTGAATTTGCAGAACGGCATTTTCCTGCTTCATGAAATCCACAGTTTCCTGTTCTTTGTAAATTGAGGGCGTAGGCTTGACGGCGCAGCGGAACGTGATGGGAGCGCCGTTGGAAATACCGCCGTTGATGCCGCCGTTGTGATTTGTCACGGGGGTGACCTTACCGTCCGTCATGCGGAACGGGTCATTGTATGCACTGCCTTTTGCGTCGATCAGATCAAAGGCATCTCCGAACTGCACGCCCTTGACAGCGGGAATCCCGAACAGCGCATGGGAGAGCATACTTTCCAGCGTATCGAACCACGGTTCACCGACCCCCGCAGGCATACCGATGACAGCGGTTTCAAGCATTCCGCCGATGCTGTCACCTTCTTCCGCGACAGCTTCCATTTTAGCATACATCGAATCGGCAGCCGTCTGATCGAGTACGGCAAAGGGCATTTGGGAAAGGACAGCAATGTCCTCTTTCAGATTGCCGAACGGACGGTCACAGATGCCGCCGCAGCGGGCGATATGCGTACCGATGCAGATGCCTTTCTGCCGCAGTGCGGTCAGTGCGATTGCGCCGCCTGCCACGAGTCCTGCGGTAATGCGTCCGCTGAAATGCCCGCCGCCCCGATAGTCCTCGAAGCCGTGATATTTGCAGTAAGCGGTATAATCGGCATGACCGGGACGTGCAAGCGCTCTTGTGGCGGAATAGTCCTTGCTGCGGGTCTGTGTATTGGGGATCATGATGCAAAGCGGTGTGCCTGTGGTTTTCCCCTCAAAGACACCGCTGACGATGTGGTAATCGTCCTGTTCCTGCCGTGCGGTGGAAATTTTCCCCGCAGGGCGGCGCAGGGTAAGCTGTGCATCTATAAATGCTTTGTCCACGGGAATGCCGGGTGCAAGTCCGTCGAGTACCACGCCGACAGCTTCCCCGTGACTTTCCCCGTAGATCGTGACGGCAACGCTGTTTCCGAATGTATTTTTCATATGTCTTTACTCCTTATCGTCCATAGAATCCATGATTTGCATAAAATTTCTGTTCTGATTATAACATAAACAGAGAGTTATGTCAATATCTCTTTCATTGACAATCTGCCGTCAATATGCTATAATAAGTGTATCACCACTGCATGGCTGCTGTTTATGGCAGCCATGCTTGCGGATAGAGATAACAGAACAAAAGCAGGAGTGATCGTTTTGGTATTCAGCAGTCTGGAATTTTTATTTTTCTTTCTGCCTGTTTTTTTCGCTGTTTACGCCGCCGTGCCGGGAAACAAGCTGAAAAATGCAGTAATCTTCATCGGAAGTGTCATCTTTTACAGTCTTGGTGTTCTGGAAACGTGGGTGTATATCCCACTGTTTTTGCAGACAATACTCATCAATTATCTGCTGGGCATTCTCATGGATGCGAGCAGGAAACACGCAAAGCTGCTTCTGATACTGGGCATTCTCTATAATGTCTGGTGGCTGTTGTTTTTCAAATATTCGGGGTTCTTCCTGACGAATCTCAACACCGCACTGCACACGCAGTTCACCGTGCGGGACATTCTGCTGCCCATCGGCATCAGTTTCTACACGTTCCAGAACATTTCGTACATTGCGGACGTATATCGGGGAGACACGCCGCCTGAGCCGAATTTTATCAACTACGGAGCTTATATCTCGATGTTCCCGCAGCTCATTGCAGGACCGATCGTCAGCTACCGCACCGTGCGGGAAGATCTGCTCACACGCACGCACACCCTTGACAAACTGGACAAGGGTCTGCGCACATTCATTGCGGGACTCGGATTCAAAGTGCTGATCGCGAATCAGCTTGGCGGACTCTGGAACGATCTGAACGTCACGGGTTATGACTGCATTTCCACGCCGCTTGCATGGATGGGCATCGCGGCGTTCTCGTTCCAGCTTTATTTTGATTTCATGGGCTATTCCCTGATGGCGATCGGGCTGGGCTTGATGATGGGCTTTCATCTGCCGCAGAATTTCGACCAGCCCTACCAGTCGGTGACGATGACGGAATTCTGGCGCAGGTGGCACATCACACTCGGCGCATGGTTCCGGGACTACATCTATATCCCGCTGGGCGGCAACCGTCACGGCACGCTGCGAACCGTCTGCAATCTGCTGGTTGTCTGGCTTCTAACGGGCTTCTGGCACGGTGCAAGCTGGAATTTCATTCTGTGGGGACTGTTCCTGTTTGTGATCCTGATCTCCGAAAAATTCCTCACGGGCAAGATTCTGAACCACTACCGCACACTGGGACATTTTTATATGTTCCTGCTGATCCCGCTTTCATGGACGCTGTTCGCCGTGACCGATCTGCACAGTCTCGGAACGTATCTGCTGCGTCTTTTGCCGTTCCTGCCGCATGAAGAATTTATGTTTGCCCCTGCGGACTATGCAAATTCGTGGGAGACGTACTGGAAATATTTTCTTGCCGCTGTGCTGTTCTGCACGCCGTTTCCGGAATGGGTCGGGAAACGTCTGAAAAAAGCGAAGATCGTCACCGCAGTCTGGTACGGTGCAATTCTTCTGTCCGCAATCTATTGTATGTACAAGGGTCTGAATGACCCGTTCCTGTATTTCCGTTTCTAAGGAGGAATGACCATGAAAACGGCTGTCAAAATCGGCAGTATCGTGCTTCTGAGTACCTGTATGCTGGTGACCTCTCCGCTGATTGCGGGAAGTGTCGTCCGCAGCAGTCCCGTAATCCCCGCCGCAGAAGAACCCGTTTCCGAAACCGAACCGCCGACGGAGGAAACCACCGAACCTGTCACCGAACCGCCCACCGAACCGCCCCCGGAACCGCTTGCATTTTCTGTCGGAGACGAATCCTATTTTGAAGATGCGCTGTTGATCGGTGATTCGCACATCGGACAGCTCAGGCAGTACGGAACGCTGCACGAAGCGGATTATCTGTGCGGTGCAGGGCTTACCACGCAGATGCTCCTTGACGATGAACCGATGGAAGGAACGACATTTTCCGAAAAGCTCGCTTCCCGCAGTTACGGTAAAATTTACCTGATGGTAGGATTTCATGAGACAGCGGAGGACAAGGAGACATTCCGTTCCCATCTGCGCCGTCTGGCAGATCAGATACGGGAAGCCCAGCCGGAAGCGTTCCTGTTCCTGATGGCAAACCAATACCTCACCAAGACCGCAACGCTCACAGACACCCTGCACGACAGTGCTTCTCTGCGTTCCCTGAATGCGGTGATGCAGTCTATGGAGGACGGGCAGACGATCTTTTACCTTGACAGCAATCCGCTGTACGATGACGGCTACGGTTTTCTGTCGCCTGATGCGTCCTCGGACGGTGCGCATCTCCGTCAGGAGCTGTACCCCGAACTGTGTACATGGCTTTGTGAACATGTCATCATCCTGCCCGAACCGGAGGAGGAAAAGCCCCTCACCTTCGGCGATGCCGTCAATGCACTCCGCCAAGGCAAACAGGCGGCAAGAGAAAGCTGGGAAGATGCCGTTCTGGTCATAAGCGGCGATGCAATACAGAAGCAGTCAGGGGACAGCACCGCACCGTGGACACCGGGTCAGGAAGATCTGCTTGCAAATGACTGGAGGATCGTGGAGTGAGCAACATGAAAAAAAAGACAGGAAATCACGGCAGAATGATCGCAGGGCTTGTGATCGTCCTGCTGTGCTATGCAGGCTCTGCGCCGTTTGTGTATAAGCAGTTGTGGGAACAGAAAACCACGGCGGCAGAAGTCACCAACGGGGAAAGTCCCACCGAATCCGAAATTCCGACCGAAACCGAAACCGAATCTGAAACGGAAACAGAAACGGCAGCAGAATCCGAAACCGAAGCCCCCACCGAAACCACAGAACCTGTCCCGCTGGAATTTGTCACGAGTGATGCCTCTTATTTTGACGATGCCTTTTTCATCGGAGATTCCCGCATGGTGGGCATTTCCATGTTTGGCAAGATGCCGAATGCGGATTTCTTCTGTACGGCGGGGCTGTCCTCATGGGGCGTACTCAGCGGCACACGCATCAAGGGCAAGTCTGTCGATGATTATCTGAATACAAAGCAGTACGGAAAAGTCTACATCATGCTGGGCATCAACGAAACGGGAGATATGCCCCGCTACAAAGAGAACATTGCCAAACTCTTTGACAAGGTGCGGGAATCGCAGCCCGATGCGCTGATTTTCATGATGGCAAATCTGCACGTTTCCGCCGCAGTCAGTCAGGCACGTCCGAACATCGGCAATGCACGGCTCAACGAAGCAAATGCCTACATCGAATCCCTGACGGACGGGCAGACAAGTTTTTACATTGACGTAAATCCGCTGTTTGACGATGAGAACCACTGTCTGCCTGCTTCCAAAAGCGGTGACGGCATTCATCCGGGCGGCATGGATTATGCAAAATGGGCAGAATGGCTGTTCACGCAGACGATCACGGAAGAAAGCCGTCCGAGGGAACTGCAAAGTTTCGGTGATGCGCTTGACCATGTGCTGGAAGGCGGTTATGCAATGCGTGAGGAATGGGAAGAGGGACAATTTCTGTGTCTTATCACCCCGACCGTGCAGATCGGCGAAGAGGAAAACGCCTTTGACTGCGTGGCATACCGCACAGCGGACGGCAGGTATCTCCCGTGGACAGCCGCGCAGGAGGACTTGCTGGCAGAGGACTGGATCCTGCTCCACCATATGCCCGACCCCGTGGAGACGGAAACGCAAGAAGAAACAGAAAATCAGGTGGAATAACCACCTGATTTTTTATGCTGTAAATGAGTACAGGCTGTCAATATACAAAAGCGATGCGGGTGCAGGGCGGTCACCGCCCTACTCTGTATAAGCGACCAGCCGCGCTCGTGCCGCTCTGGCTGTCTGCTTTTGCCGAGGGGGTTTGGGGGACGAGCAGCCCCCCAATATCTGCATCATCAGTAAATTCTGAGTCCCCAGCCGTCCCAGATCCAGCGTGTCTGCGTGCCGTCGGGGGCAAGAATGCAGACGGTGCTGTCAGGTTCGACAGTGATTTTCCTGCCGAATACAGGCATGGCGGACGACATCCAGAGGGGATCGAGACGATCGGGGCGGGACACGTCCCACTGATAGATGAATAAATGTTCGGAATACAATGTCTTGTTGTCGGGTTCTTTCCAGAAGGGCTGATGTTCCCCGAAGCTCCCTTTTTTCCAGACGTGCAGGAGAACTTCCTCAAAGCCGTCCCTGTCCGCATCGAAGAAGAAGCAGTCCGCCGTGAACCATGATTCGTCCGTTGTAAAGCGGAACGTTTCCCCCTCCAGCGTGAGCATTCCGTCATGCAGATGCACCGTGCATTCCTCATCACCGCCGACGGCATGAACGGTATGCAAATCTTCCTGTTCGCTGAGGATCACCCACGAAGGCAGATGGGAACGCCGTTCCTCCTCATGTGTGAGAATGCCGCCGCAAAGCATCGGCAATGCGGCGGCACAGAACACGCAGATCAGAAATCGGCATCGGCGGGCATCAATACTGATCTGCTTCATAAGGCGAGACATACACAATATCTCTGTACCAGTCGGGCAGGCGCAGATTCTTGTCACGTTCCATCACGCCGTCCTCATCCGGATACATACCGAGCATTCCGTGCCATTCGGTATCAGTGAGGCGTTCCGAAGCGGGCTGTTCAAACTGATAGAACGAATAGGTCATACCCGAAGCGATTTTCAGCTTGCCGTCCACTTCCACAATGACATAGATCCGCATGGGCTTACCTGTACCGACTTCCAGACACCAGCCGTTCGGGTCGGTAGCGATGTCGGCAATGATCGGAGACGGATGCACATCGACACTGTGATATTTTTCTTCGGGAAATTCGCCGTCCATGACTTCCTGCCAGAAATGTTCAAGCTGTCCGCCGTAAGTGCGGATGAGTTCAAATTCCTCCTCATCGGGCAGTACGCCTTTGAGTTCTTTTTCAGCGATGGTCTGGAGTTTTCCGGCAAGCTCTGCCAGAATGTCCAGATTCTGCCTGTCGTGTGCATCGAGCATCTGATAGCCCGAAAGCCCCTCTGACGTGGATTCTACGAGAGAGCGCAGGCGTGCGAATACCAGCGGTTCGGCTTCCACAAAACCTCTGTCGTCGTAATCGGGAATCTCACCGCCGCCCATTTCGCCCATAAACTGCTTGGAATAGAGAATGGTGTCATGTTTGAGTTCTGCATAGCTGCTCTCAAAGGTCATGAGCGATTTTTTCAGCCATGCCTCCGAGCGCATGAAAGGCGGATAAGATTCGTTCTTTTCGTCCAGCAGGGGGCGCAGCGTATAGATCCACGACGAATAGAGGCTGGCAGTCCATGTAGACTTTGCGGCATTGTGGACAGAAGTCCGCAGGCTTTTCATCTGGTCATCGTAATTGGGATAGTCGGTCTTGCCCGCATCTTCGAGAATTTGCAGTGCGGTATCCGAGCCGAGTGCGGCGGGGAAATCGAGTGCATCGGGCAGGAGCCGTCTTTCGCCGCTATCGCTTTCTTTGACCTGACGGTAGCAGAGTTTTGTAAAGCAGGACTCGTCAATGGAAAAGCGCTGTCCCATGAAGCGGAAGCCTTTCTGTGCCGATTTTGCTTCCTCATCGGAATCCGCCGCATAGACGGGAACGGAATTGATAACAGGTGACGGCAGATGGCGGCAAAGTTCCTGAAATGCATTCCAGTGTTCTTCTTTGCCCACGAGTGACTCCGCAGTGCAGTCCTTGCCGTACACGGCATCAATGACGGGCTTTTCCTCATAGTAGCCGAAATCGTCCGAAGTGCCTGCAAAGAACGAAGTGACCGTGTAGATATGCTCCCACTTTGCGAGGGCATCTCCGTCCATTGCGAGGGTGATGAGAACAGAAGCACGGTTGAGCGTGTCGTTGTCCTGTGTAAAGCCCATACGCCCGTACCACATCATCGCCTTGAAATAGCGTTTCAGCTCCTCAGAGGAATCATAGTAGCCTCTCGGGATATACTGGGTATAATCCTCCTGCACACCTTCCATGACATCTGAAAGGGCAATACCGCCCGCATCGGAGATCTTTTGCAGTTCGGAGGAGACTTCCGTCTGTACGGCATCGGGAACGGAAGCAGAGGAGTCGAGCAGAGAAGCCCCGACAGCGAAGAAAGCAAGTTCTGTTTTCGCCGCTGTTTCCCATTCTGTTCCTTTGAGCGCCTCGTAATGTGACTGTGCCGCCGCAAGCATCTGCTCTGAAACGTCGAGCAGCTCCTTGCTCAGATGCTCACGCTCCAGTTTTTTGAGCAGATAGGAGAAGTACAGGTGATAGGTGTGCATCATGGAATCGACTGTGACATAATTTGCTCTGAGGTCATAGCGGTTTCTCTCGTAGTCCTCAAAGAATTCGGGCATAAAGCCGGGTTCGAGATAGAAGCCGTTCTCTGCGAGAAGCTGTTTGCACTTTGCATCCTGTACCGCATATTCATAGCCGCCGACATACACATTGGAGAGATCGGAAGCGGGGGTCTGCCAGTTGACGGAAGTCTCCCCCTCCGAACCGTCCGCAGAGAAGGCATCGGAGAGCAGCGCAGGGCGAGCCATATAAGCGATCGAATCGGGTTTCACATCGGGCGCTTTGTCCGGAACAGCGGGTGCTGTCTCTGCGGGCATTGCTTCCGTCACAGCGGACGTATCCGCCGCAGGTTGGGCTGTTTCCGTGGGTGAACCTGTAGGCTGTTCCGATGTTGCGTGACTGCATCCGGAAAGCACAAGCGCAAGACACAGAAGCAGTGCGGACATTTTTCGGTTCATGTACCGTCACACCTTTCTTTATCTGATAATTTATTATAGCATAATAATTGTTTCCTGTCAATCCTCACGTTTCCCGTGGGGAACATGGGGAACATTGGGGAAAATGATGTTCCCCGCATTTAATGGCTATATACAGCCGTTTTCTGACCCTTGGGGAACTGGGAAACAAAAAACAGATATGAATTATACAGAAAAAACTTTTTTCCCGAAATCAGGTTCGGAATATTTTTTTCTATCTACACAATGCATATTTCCGAAAAATGTTCCCCAGTTCCCCACGCATAAAAAAAAGCACGCAATACAGCCATTATTGACCCCTATTTTTGGGGAACACGATGTTTCCCGAAGCAAGGCGGGACTATTTTTCCATCATCATCAGTCCGAACGTACCGGGTCCGCAGTTGACAGCGATTGCAGGAGAAGCCTTCCGGAAATACACCGTTTCAAACGAAGCATATTCCCCGATCTCTGCACGGATCCAGTCCATGTCCCGCTTGGTCAGACCCACATAGGTGACGAGCAGGATATGTGGGTCATAGCGCAGCGGCTGACGAAACACACCGCTGATATACCGTCTCCACGCCCGTTCCCGTGAACCGATGCAGAAACCGCCGATCACGACTTTGCCTTTTTTCATCCGCAGAACGGGGCGAAGAAGCAGTGATCTTGTCAGATCACAGACCTGCTGATTGACCTGTCCTGCCCTTGCCATGAAGCTCAGATCATCGACGATGAAACTGGTATGCACCTTTTCCCGAAGCCGTTCCAGACGTTCTGTGATCTCAGCGGGACTTCTGCCGTTCTCCGCCATGCGTGCGGCTTCAAGGGCAAGCAGTCCCTGACCGCCTGACAGATGCCATGTATCCACGACCGTCACGTTTTCAAATGCCTGTGCCGCTTCCATTGCCGCAGGACAGCCGCTGTGTGCGACCTTGCCCGAAACGGAGAGATGTATCACTTGATTCGCCCTTGTAAGCTGTCTTGCAAAGAACATCTCGCAGGTCTGCACATCAGGGGAAAGCGTTTCGACCTTGTGGGCGGCATCCTGCATATAACTCAGCAGCCCCTTGGTTTCGATCTCAATGCCGTCCTTGAACGTTCCTTCCTCCGTGCAGACCATATGCGGAATGACGGCGATCTGATGGCGTTCGAGCAGTTCTGACGGCAGATCTGCGATACTTTCCGTTGTGACTGCCACGGGGATTCTGCGCTGTGTCGTCTGCATCCATGAAATCGTATCCGTGAGGATCTCCGTATCTTCTCCCGTGACATAGACCAGATCATTGGGGAGCAGGCGGTAGAGTTCACGTTCGAGCGTATCGCCGCTGATGGGTTTGACCAGATAGCCGTCAAAGCCCTCTTTCGCATACAGTGCGCAGTTTTCAGCGCCTGCATTGGCAGTCAGGGCAGCGATTTTTGCTTTTTTGCAGCGTCCGCCGACTTGTGACAGGATACGGCGGCGGCATTCCAGACCGTCCATTTCGGGCATGAGGTGATCCATTAAGATCACATGGTATTCCGTGTCGAGGGTTTTACGGAGTGCCTCTGCGCCGCCGGAAGCGGTGTCGATCTGCATTCGGGTATCCCGCAGGAGCTTGGTCACGACGAGCAGATTGGAAGCATTGTCGTCCACAACGAGAATTTTCGCATCCGGTGCTTCAAAGGTTTTCTGATACTGATTTCTGTGTGTGAGAATATGCCGTGTCTCCAGATCGAGTTCCCCGATGCACTGTTCGCTGATGACTTCCTGCGGCAGATCAATCATGAACGTAGAGCCTTCGGTATAGACGCTGTTGACCGTGATCTCCCCGCCCATGAGATCGACAAACTGACGGACAATGGAAAGTCCCAGACCCGTCCCTTCGATATGGCGGTTCTTCTCCTCGTCCACACGGCGGAACGCAGTAAACAGGAACGGGATATTTTCTTTCTTGATGCCGATGCCCGTATCGCTGACGGTATACAGGATATGCAGCTTGCTGCCTTCTCGTCTGCCGCACTGAATGGAGAGCGAAACAGAGCCTTTCTTGGTGTACTTGATAGCGTTGTTCAGCACGTTGATGAGAATCTGCTTGATGCGCACCTCATCCCCGAACAGCTCCGCAGGAATATCGGGTGCTACGTTCACATGAAAGGCAAGCCCTTTTTCCTTGGCACGCAGCCAGAGCATTCCCACGATCTCCGAGAGCATATCTCCGGGGCGGTAGACTGCGGGGTTGAGCTTCATCTGCCCCGACTGGAATTTGGACATATCCAGAATATCATTGATGAGATGCAGCAGGAGCTTGCTTGCCGACTGGATATTGGCGGCATCTTCTGCCACCTCGTCGGAGATATTCTCACGCAGTATCATTTCATTCAGTCCGATGATGGTATTGATGGGTGTGCGGATCTCGTGGCTCATGCTGGAGAAGAACTGGTTCTGTGCCGCATTGAGATTCTCGATCTGTCTGCGCTGTTCCTCGGCACGTCTGCTGGCGTTGATATAGAGACGGCTCTCATACATGATCATCAGACTCAGGGCAATGCCGATCATGGTCAGAGCCACAAGCGAATCGAGATGTTCGGAAAACGGGTCACTGCGCCGCACCCATTCCGGATGCACATAGGAGACCGAATAGCACACCGCCGCCGTCAGTGCATTGCCGAGCGTAAAGATCATTCTTGCTCTGCCTGACAGGATCATGCTGATGAACACATAGTTATACAGAAACCAGACAGGCGCACACCCGCTGATGCCGCCGTTGAAGAAGTAAATGCCGGGCAGGTACAGGAACACGACCAGAAAGGCAGTGACGACCGAACCGATACGGATTCTGTTGACAGCGACCGACCCGACCGAAACCAGCAGAAACAAAGCCATCATCACCGCAACAACGAGGATATTGGTCATACTGCCGCCCATCACAACGATCTCTGCGATCGTGATGAGCAGTGTGAACGTTGTCACGCCGATATTGAGGATGAACAGCCGTTCCTGAATGTCCCTCTGTTCGCTGAGAAGCCGTTCCTTCCATTTTTCAAGGTTCATATCATTCCTCCCCTTCCGGTGCAAAGATCAGGATTTCATCATCCGCACTGCTGCGGTTCTGTTCGGGCAGGAATTGCATGACACCGCTGTCCTGATCGGGGTCGGCTGCGGCACAGATGGTTTCCGTCAGGCGGTCATACAGTGTCATGACCTCGGCATGATGCGATTCAATGTATGCAAAGCGCTGTTCCTTGGCGGCAAATTCGAGAGACCGTGCCTGTTCGGAAAGGGTCGAACAGCCGATCATCATGGAAGTACTTTTGAGCGCATGAACAAGGATCTCATAATTCTTGTAATCCTTGAGGGAGAAGAATTTTTCCATATCCGCCCGTTTGACCGCCGCCTCCGATGCGAACTGGAGCAGCAGCGAACGGTAAAACTCCTCATCATTCTGACAGTAATCCAGACCCGTTGCGACATCGACACCCGCAAGGCGCAGGGCATCCAGCCACGTCATATCCTGACCCGACGGGAGCTGCAATTCCTCCTCTGTCTCTGCGGGCGTGATCTTCTCGGCATCGTAGGAAACCAGCGATTTCGGGAGAACCCGTTGCAGGACACGTTCCAGCTCTCTTAATTCGATGGGCTTGCTGACGAACCCGTCAAAGCCCTCTGCGAGAAATGTCTCCTTTGCGGTGCTGACCGCATTGGCAGTGAGCATGACAATGGGCGTATCCCCGCCTGTGCGGATTCCGTCGGCACGGATTCGCTTCATCGCTTCGATGCCGTCCATTTCGGGCATCATATGATCCATGAACACAATATCAAACCGCCTTGTGCGGCAAAGTGCAATCGCCTCATGACCGGAGTGCGCCGTTGTGACCTGAATGCCGTAGCGTTTGAGAATGCTTCTGGCAACGGTCAGATTCATCAGTTCGTCATCGACAACAAGAGCCTGTACACCGTCGCACCGCAGATGATAGGTCACATCTCCCGTCTCATCGGGATCCTGATTCAATACCGCCGCTACGGGGAAACAATAGAACGGCTTATACATGATCCTCGCCTTTGAACCGTGCGGCAGCATGAAATCTGCATCGGCAATCACGATCACAATGATTCTTGCAGCGATCTTCTCGATCAGCGCAGGGTCACTCCGATACTCATATTCACTGACAAACAGGTGAGAAAGCCGTACCGTCCGCAGGAGTTTTTTGAGATTTTCGGCATTTTCCACACGATGCATCTGCACGCCCAGTCCGCCGACCATATTGCGCACCATATTGTTATAATATTCTCTGACATTCGGATCTTCAAAGCGTTCAAAGCGCAGATACGCACCGAGGCAGAACTGTTCCCGACGGCGCACGGACATACAGCCCGAAGGGTCAATGACCCGCTGCGGCAGACTGACACAGACCTTTGTGCCAACACCGGACTTGCTCGTCAGTGTGATAAATCCGCCGAGTGATGCAACAAATCCCGACACGATCGCAAGCCCAAGTCCCAGACCGCTGACGCTGCGGCTTCTTCCGGAATCGACCTGATAGAAACGGTCAAAAATGCGTTCCGTCTCCTCTTCCGTCATGCCGATGCCGGTATCCTCGACCTCAATGAAGAGGTTGACACCATACGTCTGCGGAATGGCAGAAATGCGCACATACACGCCGCCCGTGCGGGTATATTTCAGACCGTTCATCAGAAGATGCCGCAAAATCTTGCGCAGTTTGCTGACATCCGTATGCAGCACAGAGGGAATGGCGGGGTCAACGTCAATGACCAGTTCGACCGCTGCCGATTTATGGGGGCGCAGTTCCGTGACCAGATCACTCAGCACGGAGGCGAGCATATAATCCTCTTCATTTCTTGCGAGCTTTCCGCGGTCGATCTCGGAATAATCGAGAATATCGCTGATCTGTTCGGAAACACGCTGTCCTGCGGACTGTACGGAGCGCAGGTCGCTGAGAATTTCCTCATTCTGTTCCTTGTCGATGCAGATGCCCGTCAGACCGACCACCGCATTGATAGGGGTACGAAGTTCATGGGATACATTGGCAAGGAAATCGTTCAGGCGGTTGCCCGCATCGGTGAGGTGTTCAATTTCCCTGTGTGTACTGCTGAGAACCTGTGTCCACTTGTCAATGATCGTGCGGGAAAACCAGCCGATCATAAAGATCATGCCCAGATGCAGCAGCGACCGTGTGACAAACAGCGCATCAAAGGGCGTTCCGTCCTTTGCAAGCTGCATGAGTTCATAGGTCATTGTCACATAATATGTGATCTGACAGAACGTAATCAGCAGTTTATTGCCCGTCATGGTATACATCATAATGACCGCCGCCATCACAACGGCAAGGTCAAAGGTCGAAGTCTGATGAATGCCGTAGAAGAAGAAGCACGCCATCATCATTGCAGAATTGAGCCATTGCCGCTGGTCATCTGTCAGGATTCCCAGAATATGCATGACCCACCCGCCGATGACACTCAGCCCGATGAGAAACAGTACCCACGTTTCCCAGCCGAGCAGCAGGGACTCTCCGATCAGAATGACGGCAAACAGCGTATAGCTGATGAGTATCATCAGGTGTGCGGTATGGAACAGCTCATGCGTTTCTTTTTTTCTTGCCATGCTTAGTATTCCCTCATTGTAAAATCCGGGTCTTCATCAATCATATTCAGCATAATATCAGCAAATTTCGGGTCGAACTGGACACCCCTTCCGTCAGCGATTTCCCGACGGGCTTCCGCCTGTGTTTTCGGGCTGCGGAAACTGCGGGAGCTTGTCATAGCGTCATAGGCATCTGCGACGGCAAGGATTCTTGCCTCTTCGGGGATCTCCTCACCGGAAAGCCCGTCGGGGTAGCCTTTTCCGTTATAGCGTTCATGGTGCCATCTTGCGCCTGCGGCAAGTTTTGGATTCTGTCGGATGCTGCGGAGGATTCTTGCGCCCATGACGGGGTGATTGCGTATGACCTCAAACTCCTCATCGGACAGCTTGGCAGGTTTATTGATAATGGTTTCGGGTACGCCGATCTTTCCGACATCGTGCAGCAGACCCATGAGATAGATTTCTTCCTGCGCCGCTTCGGAATACCCTGCCCGCCGTGCGATCTCACGGGCATACGCCGCAACACGCCCGGAATGTCCTGTTGAATAGGAATCCTTGGCATCAACGGCATCGGTCAGGGCACGCACCACATCTGTGAGCAGCTCACAGCGTTCCTGTGCCTTGCAGTCCTCAACGGCAAATTTTCCGCGCAGTGCCGTCAGTTCGAGAATATGCTGAACCCTGAGCAGCAGCACTTCGGGGACAAAGGGCTTGACAATGTAATCCGCCGCACCGAGGGAAAGCCCCGTACTTTCGCTGCCCTTGGATTCGTCCGCCGTCAGGAAAATGACGGGAACTGCCGCCGCACCGCCCTGCAAGCCCCGTATTTTGCGGAACGTTTCAAAGCCGTCCATATCGGGCATTTTGATGTCCAGCAAGATCAGGTCAGGCAGATGCTCTCCGAGGTAATGCAGCAGCGCCCTGCCCGAACGCAGGGCAGTGACGTGCATACCGTTCCTGCTCAGGATATGCCCCGCTATTTTGAGATTTGCCGTATCATCATCGACAACAATGATTCGGTACGCCATACAAATCCTCTCCCTCCGCCCGGTTTTTCTCTCTTATATTGTAGCATATTTCACAGAATATGTCAACAGAGACCGAAGATTCAAAGGCAGCATTTCTCCGCCGAAGGATCTCCGATCTCTGTCTCCTGTTATTCTTTTTTCTCTGCGAACGCCGCAACAGCCGCTGCAAGCTGCGGATCTGTCTCAGGGTCGAACGCCTCAATATCGGTATCCTCCCCCGTTTCCACGGTCTGATCGGGTTCAAGCCCGATGCCGTGATAGCATTCCGAACGTGTCGTCCGATAGGTTGCCACGGTCAGTGTGAGAGCGCCGCCGTCCGCCATACCTCTGGTCGTCTGCATCACGCCCTTGCCGAAGGTTTTCTTCCCGATGAGCTTTGCATCTTTGAAGTCCCGCAGGGAAGCCGCAAACAACTCCGCCGCACTTGCGGAATTTTCATTGACAAGCACGATCATGGGCAGATCTGTCTCCTCGGCATCGGAGACAATGATATTTTCGGTCACGCCGCTGCGGTACTCTGCCACAGCGATGACACCTTCGGGCAGCAGGGGGTCAAGCATATTCTGGAGCGAATCCGCCAGACCGCCGCCGTTATTGCGCACATCAAAGAGCAATGCATCTGCGCCGTTGGCAATGATGTCCTCCAGCGCCTCGCGGAACTGTTCATCGGTATTCTCACGGAAGCGGAGAATGCGGATATATCCGATATGCCCGTCGATCAACTGTGATTTGACGGTAATAGAGTCAAACTCCTTGCGGGTGATGGAATAGTCCTTATCCTTGCCGTCACGCCGCACGGTGAGTTTTACCACGGTATCGGGATCGCCCCGCACCATTTCCACGGCATCGACGTATTCCATATCTGCAAAGCTCTTGCCCTCGACCGCAACGATCAGATCGCCCGCAAGCAGACCGCTTGCCTCTGCGGGAGAGCCTTCTGCGACTTCGACAATTTCTGCGAAGCCCTCCTCCGTCCGCTGAACCGTCACACCGATGCCGATGGACTTACCGGAATCCCGCTGCTGCAATGCCGAATATTCCTCATCTGTGAGATACTGGGAATACGGGTCATCCAGACCGTAGACATAGCCTTTCAGAATGCCGTCCATCAGCAGTTGTTCATCGAGTTCCTCCTGATAGAAATTTTCTCTGACATAGGTATCGAGAGCCTCCAGACGGGAATACTTTTCCGCCTTTTCCTTGACCGCCTGCACCTTGGTATTGAAGCGTTGCAGGGAGAGAAAGGAAGTCACGATAAACGTCAGCGCACAGACAACCGCCATTGCACTGATCGTCACGCCGAGACTGACCTTTTTATTCATAGTCGGGGTCTCCTTATCAATAATTCAGAAATTCGCTCGGATCTGTTGCTGTGCCGTTCTTTCGTATCTCAAAATGCAGATGGAATCCTGTAGACCAGCCCGTAGAACCGACATAGCCGATCGTATCGCCCTTATTTACATAATCGCCGACAGACACCACAATGCGTTCCATATGTCCGTACAGCGTGGAATATGTACCGTCATCGTGCTGAATGATGACATGATTGCCGTAGCCGTTGCCGCAGCAGTTGGAGTCCTTGCCGTAATTATGGGAGCAGCTCGATACGGCACGGATCACCTTGCCGGAACGGGATGCTGTGACATCTGCGCCCTTATTCTGTGCAATATCAATGCCTTTATGCAGTGTTCCCCAGCGGTAGCCGTAAGTACTGGACACATAGTAATGACCGGGGCAGGGCCATGCGAACTCGGAACCGGAATGGCTGTTATCCGCACCGCCGGAAGATTTCGGGGCATCTGTTTCGGGAGACGCATTATCAACATTTTTGACCGCAGGGGAAGCGACATTCTCATCCGGCATCGGAATCTGGAACGTCGGCTGCGGAATCTGGAGCGCACTCTGCTGCGCCTGTGCCTGAGCTTGTGCTTCCGCCTGTTTTGCGGCGGCGACCATAGCGTCAGCCTGTGCCTGCTGTGCAGCCTTCAGAGCTGCTTCCTGAGCCGCTTTGCGGGCAGCCTCTTCCGCTGCTTTTATGGCAGCTTCCTCGGCAGCTTTGCGGGCGGCTTCTTCGGCGGCACGTTTTTGTGCTTCCCGCTTGGCTTCCTCTTCCGCACGACGGATCGCCTCACGGATCTCAGATTCTGCCTGTTCTGCGAGTTTATTCTTGGCTTCCAGATCCTGTATGGAGGAATTGACGAGTTTCTTCTCTTCTTCGAGGCGTTTATGTTCGAGTTCGGAATCCGCATAGGAGCGCTGCAAATCGCTCATAGACTCTTTCATTTCGATCTGTTTGGACTCCCGTTCCTGCTGTGCTTCCAGTGCCATCGCCTTCTGCTGTTCAAGGAGGGTGAGATTGGCATGGTAGGAATCGAGTTCGTCTTTCAGCGAGGTGACCAGTGCATCATCATGTCTTGCGACGCAGGAGATCATCTCATACTTGGAAAGCAGATCATAGAAATCCGTTGCACCGACCAGTGCAGAAGCAAGGCTGTCATTGCCGCTGACGTACATTGCCCGCAGGCGGAGTTTGAACTCATCCAGCCCCTGATCTATGACCTGTTCCTGAACAGCAATGGTTTCTTCCATGTCGGCGATCTCGTCATTGAGTGCGGCAATATTTTCCTTAATGCCGTCAAGCTCCGTATCGAGAATATAGAGATTGCCTTCCAGCACGTTGATCTTGGCAGTCAGGGTTGTCTGATAGACTTTCTCTTTCTTCTGACTTTCGCTGAACTGGTTCAGTTTAGCCTCATACGCCTGAATTTTCTTTTTATTGGCTTCCCGCTGTGCTTCCAGTTCGGCGATGGTTGCCGCCTTTGCGGGGACTTTTCTGACGGGCTGCACACCGCAAAGGCAGGCAAAAGCCGTCAGGACAGCAAGGATGCGTTTTACATTTTGTTTTCTCATAACTGATTGTCTACCGCCTTTTTGCAGAGACAGGCAAGCTGTCTCTTAAACGTTGATATATTTTCTGATACTGATCGAACTGCCGAGCGCACCGATCATCGCGCCGCCGAAAATATAGCATCCGGCTACCTGCAAATAGATGTCCGAAAACCTGATAATATTTCCCATACCGATAATGGAGAGCAAGGCACTCTGTTCTTCCAGCGTATTGACCACGGAAGTATAGACGAGCCATGTAATGCCGAGTGCCAGCAGACCCGCAAAGAATCCGGTAATCATGCCCTCAATGAAGAACGGGAAACGAATGAAAGCATCTGTTGCGCCGACGTATTTCATGATCTGGATCTCCTCACGGCGGGAGTAGACCGAAGCCTTTGTCGTGTTGGAGATGATGACCATGGAAACAATGACCATTGCCAGCACGAGCGCACCCATGACCCACATGAGGATCTTGCGAAGCTGTACCAGAATATTGACAAAATCATACGGCGCACGAATGGAATAGATATGGTCAAATGTGCGGATGACAGCGATGGTATTGGTGATCTGACCGATGTCCTCCACGCGGATACGATAGGCATCGACGAGGGGGTTATCATCGCCGAGGGATTCAAACAGCACCTGATAATCCGCCATGCTCTGTTTTAGGGAAGCGTAAGCCTCCTCTTTGGAATAGAAGAGAACCTCCGCCACATTCGGCACTGTGCGGAGATCGTTGCCGATCTGTGAGATCTCCTCATCGGTGGTATTATCCTCCAGGTAAACGATGACCTCATTCTTGGATTCCACGCCGCCGATGATCGAAGTGGCATTCCAGTAGGCAAGCACCGAAATGCCCACGAGCAGCAGAGACACGAGCAGAACGCAGAACGAAGCAAAAGCCATCATACGGTTTTTCCACACATTGTCAACGCCCTGCCCGACCAGATACTTGATACCGCTAATCTTCATCTGTGCCTCCTAAGATCTCATCGTAAACGACCTCGCCGTCCACGATATTGATGATACGTCCGCCGAAATGCCGTACCAGATCATGCTCATGCGTGACCATCAGGACAGTCGTGCCGCATTCATTGATACCCTTGAGCAGATCCACGATCTCATAGGAAAGCTCCGGGTCAATATTACCTGTCGGCTCATCGGCAATGATGAGCTTGGGGTCATTGACCAGTGCCCGTGCGATGGCAACTCTCTGCTTTTCGCCGCCGGAAAGTTCTGTCGGATAGGAATTGGTTTTTGCCTGCAAGCCGACCAGACTGATGACATAGGGGACACGTTTGCGGATGTACTTGGTGGGGGCATCAATGACCCGCAGCACGAAAGCAATATTGTCATAGACTGTCATTGTCGGGATCAGGCGGAAATCCTGAAACACGATACCGATGGTACGACGCAGTTCGGGTATTTTATTGCGTTTCAGCTTGGAAAGGTTATACCCGTTGACCATGACCTTTCCTTCCGTGGCATCGATTTCTTTCAGCAAAAGCTTGATCATGGTACTCTTGCCTGCGCCGGACGAACCGACCACGAAGGCGAAGTCACCATCATTGATCTTCAGGCTGACATGATTGAGTGCATCCACGCCGCTGGAATAGGTTACGGACACATCCTTCAGTTCTACCATAGTTTTTGTTGACACCTGTCTTTCTCTGCTGGGCAGATTCGCATCTGTCTTTTTGGCAAAAATTTAGCCTGAACCCTGTCCGCAGGAGGCGGACAGAGCATCAGGCAGGGGCTGCATGAAAACTCAGAACTTTGTGGGATTTGCCTGCAAGTATTTCTTTACCATGAGAGCGATCTTGAAGATGATCGCATGGTCAAACTCACGCAGGTCAAGACCTGTGAGCTTCTTGATCTTTTCCAGACGGTACACGAGGGTATTTCTGTGTACGAAGAGCTTTCGGGACGTTTCGGAAACGTTCAGATTATTCTCAAAGAAGCGCTGAATGGTGAACAGTGTTTCATGGTCGAGGCTCTCAATGCTGCCGCGCTTGAACACCTCATGGAGGAACGTTTCGCAGAGCGTGGTAGGCAGGTGATAGATCAGTCTTGCAATGCCGAGGTTATCGTAGCTGACAATGATCTTGTCCGTATCGAACACCTTGCCGACTTCCAGTGCGGTCTGTGCTTCCTTGAAGGAACGGGCAAGATCCTTGACACTGGTGACAGCCGTACCGATGCCGACATTCACACGGGTATAGAACTCACTGGACAGCGTATCTGCGATCGAACGTGCAAGTTTTTCGAGGTCTTTGGAATCCACGCTGGACTTGATCTCCTTGACAAGCACGATGTCGTTTTCGGTGATGTTGAACACAAAGTCCTTGTTCTTGTCGGGGAACAGGTTCTGAATGACATCATACGCAGAGATCTCATTGGTAGAGACAATGCGGATCAGCAGAACGACACGGCTGATCTCGGAATTGAAGTGCAGTTCTCTTGCCTTGATGACGATATCACCGGGCAGGACATTATCCAGCACGACATTCTTGATAAAGTTATTGCGGTCGTATTTCTCGTCATAATACTGCTTGATGTTGGAAAGGGTGATAGCAAGGATGCTTGCATACTTGGAGGCTGTTTCATCGGTACCTTCCACGAACACAGCATAATCGGGCTTCTGATGAGCGCCGAACGGCTTGTAGGTGTAACCGTCACGGATGAAAATGTCGTGGCTGTCACTGAGATCCAAAGATACAAATTCGTTGGTAGTACCAACCTTGGTGAGATCGCTGCAGGCAATAATAGTAGCATTTTCGTCTACGACACCAATGGTAGCGTCCATTGTGTCGCGCATCTGGTGTACGAGCCCCTGGAACAGTCTGTTGGACATAAGCTAACTTCCCTTCTTTTGTTAAATTTTACCATGCACTCGGTGGATTCTACTTTACTATAAAATAGTACCATAAATTTATGTATACAATATGAACAAAGTGTTAATTTTCGATGTATTTCCGTTAAAACAGCAAATAATTTGAAAATACTTTGTCTAATCGTCACAAAAACAAATGCTCTGCTGTAACCGTGCTGTAATTTGTTTCGGTGAAATCGACTACAATCTGATTTTTTTGCGCAAGCGTGGATCCGTGAAAGCAACGCAGCCCGCAGAACAAATCAGGGACTTGACAAAATCCGCAGATTATGTTACTATATAGTGAGTACGCTATTTTCCCAGAAACAGGAAGGAAACAAGATGGCAAGAAAAAAAGAACCACCAAAGAAAACGAAACCAACCATGGATGCGTGGTTTGAGGGTGCGGGCACGACGCAGGAAGAAGCGATCACGGACACACTCCGTGAAAACTATCTTCCGTATGCCATGAGTGTCATTATCTCCCGTGCATTGCCGGAGATCGACGGTTTCAAGCCCTCGCACCGCAAGCTCCTTTATACCATGTACAAAATGGGACTGCTCAACGGTCCCCGCACGAAATCCGCGAACGTTGTAGGGCAGACCATGCGTCTGAATCCGCACGGCGATCAGGCAATTTATGAAACAATGGTGCGTCTGACCCGTGCCAATGAATGTCTGCTCCACCCCTATGTGGACAGCAAGGGAAATTTCGGCAAGCACTATTCCCGTGACATGGCATTTGCCGCTTCCCGATACACGGAAGTCAAGCTCGCCCCGATTGCGGAGACGCTCTTTTCGGAGATCGACCGTGAGACGGTGGATTTCGTCCCGAACTATGACAATACCATGCAGGAACCTTCCCTGCTCCCTGCGACATTTCCGAGCATTCTGGTCAATGCGAACATGGGTATTGCGGTTTCGATGGCAAGCAATATCTGCCCGTTCAATTTGCAGGAGCTTTGCGATACTTGCATCGCCCTGATGAAGAATCCGCAGCATGACATTCTTTCCACACTGAAAGGTCCTGATTTTCCGGGCGGCGGCTATATTCTCTATGATGAAGCCGAACTCCGCAAGGTATACGAAACGGGGAGAGGCTCGATCCGTCTGCGTTCCAAGTGGAATTATGACAAGGCGGCGGGCTGTATCGAAGTGACGGAGATCCCATACACCACGACACTGGAGCAGATCAAGGACAAGATCGCAGAACTTGTCAAGGCGGGAAAGCTCAGGGAAGTGACCTACGCCCGTGATGAGATCGACGTGAACGGATTCCGTCTTGCAATCGACATCAAGCGAAGCACAGATCCGGAAAAGCTCATGCAGAAGCTCTTCCGCATGACACCGTTGCAGGACAGTTTCGGCTGTAACTTCAACATTCTGATCGGCAACACGCCGAAAGTCATGGGCATCCGTGAGATTCTGGAGGAGTGGCTTTCGTTCCGTGAGGAATGTGTGCGCCGCCGTGTTTACTTTGATCTGACCAAAAAGAAAGACAAGCTCCACCTGCTGGAAGGTCTGAAAAAGATTTTGCTGGACATTGACAAGGCGATTGCCATTATCCGTGCAACGCCGGAAGAAGCGCTGGTTGTCCGCAATCTGATGGAGGGCTTTGAGATCGACGATATTCAGGCGGAATATGTCGCCGAGATCAAGCTGCGCCACCTGAACCGTGAATACATTCTGCAAAAAATCGCAGATGTGGACAAACTCCGTGACGAAATTGCCGACATGGAGGACATTCTTGCCAATCCGAAGCGAATCCGTAAGATCATCGAAAAAGAGCTGAAAGAGACTGCCAAAAAATACGGACAGCCCCGCCGCACGATGTTCTACTACGGTGCGGAGGAAGAAGAAGTCACGATTGAGGACGATACGCCGGATTATCCCGTCAACCTGTTCCTGTCCAAAGAGGGCTATTTCAAGAAGATCACGCCGCAGTCCCTGCGCATGAGTGGGGAGCAGAAGGTCAAGGAAGGCGATTTGATTTCCCAGCAGTTCGAGGCATCGAACAAGACGGAGCTTCTGTTCTTCACGAACAAGGCGCAGGTCTACAAATGCAAGGCATCGTTATTTGAGGACGGCAAGGCATCAGGTCTTGGCGACTACATCCCCGTCAAGCTGGGATTTGATGAAGGCGAGCAGATCGTGAGCATGATTCCGACAGATGACTACATGGGAACGGTGCTGTTTGTCTACGAAAACGGCAAGGCATCGAAAGTGCCTCTGTCCGCCTATGCCACGAAGAACAACCGCAAGCGTCTGACAGGAGCCTGCTCGGACAAATCCCCGCTGGTGAAGCTGTTTCTTCTGAAAGAGGAGAGCAATCCGCTGCTGCTGCGTTCCTCTGCAAACCGAATGATTCTCTTTGACACGGAGATGATCCCTGAAAAGGCATCCCGTTCCTCGCAGGGAGTCAACGTCATGACCCTGAAAGCAGGTCAGACCGTGACATCTGCAATCATTCCGGAACCCGAAACACTGGACGGGCTGAAAACCTACCGTGTCAAAAACATTCCCGCCACGGGAAAAATCGCCGTTGACGGTGAACAGCTTTCCTTATTCTGAACAGATCCCCGTTGCCGCAAGCGACGGGGATTTTTTGGCAACAAAAGACCCCCTGTCGGAAGACAGGGGGTAAAAACAAGATGTTTTGCAAATTGTGCGGAGAAATTACTCCTTGACACCACCGAGTGCAACACCGGCGATGATGAACTTGGACAGAATGAAGTACACAATAACGATCGGCAGAATGGAAAGGGTTACGCAAAGGAAGTTGACACCGTTGTCGATGTTCTTATCGAATGCGAGAACCTTGGAAACCATGATCGGCACAGTTGCCAGCTTCTCATTCTTGAGGATCATGTTCTGTGTATAGTAGTTGTTCCAGTTTGCAACGAAGGCGAAAATTGCCTGTACGGCAATTGCCGGCTTCATCATCGGGATAGCGATGGTAAGGAATGTGCGGAACTCGCCGCAGCCGTCGATACGGGATGCCTCAACAATATCCAGCGGGAAGCTCGACTTCATGTAGGAAACCATGAAGAAGATAACCGCAGGCGCAGCAATCGCAGGAACGATCAGCGGGATAAAGTTGTTGATGAGGTGCAGAGAGTACATGAAACGAACAAAACCTGCGGAAGATACCTGTACCGGGATCATCATAACAGCGATGATGAAGGTATAGGCAGCGCTGTTGAGTTTGAACTCATAAACCGTCAGACCATAAGCAGTCATTGCAGAGAAGAACACTGTCAGGAGTGTTGTGCAGCCTGCAATGATAAGGCTGTTGAAGTAACCTTGTCCGACATTGAAGGCATTGTGATACTGTGTCGCAACACGCTTCAGGGACTTGGAGGCATCATCCGGCAGGTTATTCATCAGGGTTTTGAAATTATTGCCCAGAGAACTGCCGAACCAGAAGTTAGACGGATTTGCAGACAGGTGCATATGATCGTGTGTAGAGTTTACGATCAGGATATAGATCGGTACAAGACAGATCAGCGTCAGAATGACACACACAGCAAAGATGCAGGCAGACTTTGCAATGATCTTTGCATGGTAATTGTCCTTGGGCTGACCGTAATCCGATTTCAGACTCATAGTGTCAGACCTCCTTGCTTCATCTTAGCTTTATACTGCTTTTCAGCCTTCTTGCGCTGTTTCTTCTTGGCAATGGCATCCTTGTCACGGTTCATATAGAACGTAATGGAGCCGAGTACCGCAGTAATTGCAAAGATAATGATAGAGGCTGCACCGGCGTAACCGTAGCTTGCCTGTTCAACAGTACCCTTGTTGAAGTTGTAGTAGATGTACACAGCAACAGTTTCAAGATGCTTGGAGAACTGTGCGCCGTTGTGGAACAGATACGGAATATCGAACATCTGCAAACCACCGATCATGGAAGTAACGAGCGTGTAAACCATGATAGGCTGAAGCAGCGGCAGCGTGATCTTGAAGAACTGCTGACCCGAGTTTGCGCCGTCGATATCGGCAGCCTCAAACAGGGAGGGGTTAATGCCCATGATACCGGACATCAACATAATCATTGTGTTACCGAACCACAGCCATGTCTGAATGAACATAACCATAATCTTGGCATTGGTCGGGTCGGCGATGAACTGAATTGGTTCAGCCATACCGAGCTTCATCAACGTAGCATTGATGAAGTAATACTTGGAGTCACCGAACAGGTTTACATACAGAGCAGCAACAGAAGCCGCAGTGATGATGTTCGGCATGTACATAACGATTTTGAAGAATCCCTTACCGGGGAGCTTGACCTTCGCATCCGTGAACCATACCGCCAGCAGCAGTGACAGAAGGATCTGCGGAATGAAGTTACCAAACCAAAGAATAAATGTGTTACCGAGCGCTCTTGCGAACTCCTCATGAGTTGCAGCAGCACCGGCAGCGGAACCACGACCAAACAGGATCGTAGAATAATTGTCAAAACCTACCCAATCCGCATTTGCGGCCTGGTTGCCCTTAAAGGACAGAATAAAAGTGTAGATCAGCGGCCAAACCTGGAAAAAGCAATACACAAGGAAAAAAGGTGCAATGAACATATATCCATATTTGGCGTAAGAAATTGCCTTGATACGACGCTGTGCAGCAGACGCCATGCTATTCACCCTCTCGACATAATATTACAACACGTCGCCTATGGGGGCACAATATCCCCCACAGGCTCCGTATTGGTTTTGTTAAGGTTGACTAATTCTATTAAAATTACTCAGCAGACAGATCGGGGTTATCAGCAGTAGCCTGTGCAGTGAACTTGCTCAGGATGGTATCAGTATCCTCGCTGATGTTGTCCTTCAGAGTGTTCAGGAAGGTATCCTTCAGGTTCTGGTCATACTTGGAGATGGAGTCTGACATCTTGATGCCGGCAGCAACGTCAGAAAGAACAGCGAACTGATCCTGACCACCCAGCAGAGTGTTGGAGTTAGTGCCATCAGCAACGATCTTATCCATAGCAGCCTTGTTGTTTACAAAGTCACCGGAGTACAGAGCGTACTTCTCCATGGAAGCAGCGTCAGAAGTGAAGTACTTAACAAACTTGGAAGCCTCAGTAGCAGTGTTGCAGTTCGGGGATACGCAGAGCCAAGAACCGCCCCAGAAGAATGTCTGCGGACCGAGAACGATTCTCCAGTTGCCGGCATTGCCGCCGTTCTGCTCAAGCTGTGCGCCCTCACCGAGACACCATGTGGAGTAGAAGTAACCCAGAGTCTCGCCGTTCAGACCAACGTTGGTCCAGTCAGTGGTCCACTGCTGAACATCCGGATTTACATAACCGTTGTCAACGTAGCCCTTAACCATGTCGGTAAATTCCTTAGCAACATCAGTCTTGATGGTTGTGCCGTCTACCCACGGAGCGTTCTTAGCAGTAGAGAATGCCTGCCACAGACCACCGATGGTTGCGCACATGGTAACCTTGCCCTCAGACTTCTCCTTCAGCTCAGCAGCAGTAGCCTCGAACTTGGACCAGTCAGAGATCTTATCCTGCATAGCAGCCTCGTCCTCAACGCCCAGATACTCCTTAGCGATATCGGTGTTGTAAGCGAAACCACCTGCAGCAGCCTGCCAGGAAGCAGCCTTCAGAACGCCGTTGTTGTCTGTACCGATCTCAACAGTGTACTGATAAGCATCCTTGTAATCATCAGCAGTGATGCCCAGATCAGACAGAGGAGCAGACATGCTGTCATCGTTGATGTAGTTCAAAATCCAGCCTGCCTCAGCTACGAACAGGTCAACGTCATCGCCGCTGTTCAGGTATGTAGCATACTGAGTGGAAGCCTCTGTACCGTTACCGCCGCAGTTCTGATAAACAACTGTTGCGTCAGGATTGTCCTCGCCGTAAACATCGAACATGTTCTGCAGGTCAGCATCAGTCCAGCATACGATGGTCAGAGTGTCATCGGTATCGGGGAGATTTACAGCAGCGGAGCCGGCGTCCTCAGCGGGAGCCTCGTTGCCGCCGTCAACAGCGGGAGTTTCATCGCCGCCGTCAGCCGGTGCAGCAGTGGTGTCCTCAGCCGGTGCATCAGTATCAGCAGCAGCCGGGGCATCAGTAGCAGCCGGAGTGGTAGATTCTGCGGGCTTACCGCAGGCAGCAAATGCGGAAGTTGCCATTGCCAGAGTGGCAAGCAGTGCCAGAGTTCTTGTAAGTTTGCTCATTGGTATTTTCCTCCTTAAGATATATCTATTATATTTCCCTGTGAAATATAATATGCGGTGGTTTACGGCGCTCAGAGCTGCGCCACGGTCTCTCCCTCCAGAAGCTGAACATCGACGTTGCTGATGCGCTCCCGTTCGGGAATATTTTCTTTCTGAAGCATCCGGAGCATGATCTCGGCGGCACGGATGCCGATGGTCTCGGTATCCTGACGAATGGTTGTGAGAAGCGGTCCTGTCATACGCAGGATCGGATTACCGTCAAAGCCGATCACAGAGATCTCCTTACCGGGGGTCAGCCCCGCATCACGGATCGCAGTCATACCGGCAACAGCGCAGATATCATCCGGATAGAGGATACAAGTCGGACATCCGGGATCGGAAAGAAGCAGCTGTGTCAGTTGGTATGCAAGTTCGGGATGGAGGTACTTGCCTTCGAGAAAGAGATTACCGGGTACTTCAAGCCGGTGCGCCTTCATGGTGTTCAGAAACGCATCTTTTCTTGCATCTGTAACCTGTGAAGGTTCGCCATAAATGAAAGCGATCTGTTTATGCCCTTTGCGGATGGCATAGCCGCAGGCTTCGGCAATCCCTTTTGCATTGTCGGAAGCGACCGCATACCTGCCTTCGCCCACATAATCAACGGAAACAACAGGCAGTTCACTGGCAAGCAGGGTCTGCACATCGGCGGATTCAAAATCCACACAGGCAGCGAACACGCCGTCCACATTGCGGTACATACAGTGTTCGTAGTAGGAATACGTCTGACTGCCGATCTGGTTGCTGATGAACGTGAGGTCATAGCCGCTGCGTTCCATTGCGACCTTAAAGCTGTCCAGAACGGAAGCGAAGAAGTAATGCTGCAAACCTCTGTCAGCCTTGTCCACCATCAGGACACCGATATTGTAAGTCCTGTTCGTTTTCAAAGCTCTTGCCATAGCATTGGGCAGATAGCCGAGCTGCTTGGCAGTTTCCCGCACGCGGTCACGGGTTGCAGGGTTGACATCTTCACGATTATTGAGTGCCTTGCTGACGGTTGCCGTTGAAACACCGCACGCCTGGGCAATGTCTTTAATTGATACCATCAGAACACCCTCTGATCTTTCTTTCCGCCGCCGGACATTTCAGATCCGTTTCGGGCAGATTTGCTTTCACTAAAATAAATATACAACACTTTGCGAAGAAAGTCAATGCTTTCACCCACTCTTTTACTTTTTTTGAAAGTGATGCACAAATTTCAACAGAAAATTTTATGCATAACAACGGGAAAAATGACCTATTTTATAAATTGTTACAAAACGGTTACCGACACAGATTTTTAGATATATTGCACGGAAAACCATGTCACCGACGCTTGAAAGCGGCTTTTTTCTTCTCTTGTTTATTGCACATTGCACAAAACCGCTATGTCTGCTCCGAAGCGGCAGCGGAGGCATATTCGGCAGTTTGTCCGTATGTTTTCAACAGAAGCACGGAAAACAGCTTGCGGTGCGCTGCATAAAACGGACAATTTCCGCCGATACTAAGCGCAAACAACGAAAGGAGCCAAAATCTGTGACGATCATACTCATACGGACATTGATCCTTTACTGTATAGTCATCTGTTCCGTGCGTCTGATGGGCAAGCGGCAGCTTGGCGAACTGCAACCATCGGAGCTTGTCATCACCATACTGGTATCGAACATTGCAACGCTGTCACTGGAGGACGAAGAGATCCCGCTGCTGCACGGCATTCTGCCGATTCTTGCGCTTGTATGCTTTGAAGTGCTTGTCTCGTGGGCGAGTCTGAAATCGGTGAAGTTCCGCCGTCTGGTGTCGGGGAGTCCGAAGATCATCATTGAAGACGGCATCATCGACCAGAAGCAGTTGCACGAGCTGCGTTTTTCCGTCGATGATCTGATGACTTCCCTGCGGATGAACGGCGTTTTTGATCTCAGCGACGTGCAGTTTGCGATAGTAGAGACGACAGGCAGTGTTTCAGTGTGTCTGAAACCTGCACGGCAGCCTGCGGAACGGGGTGATGTGGGAGCCGCAGAAGAGACGATTCCGCCGCATCTGATCGTTGCAGACGGGCAGCTTCGCCGTCAGGCATTGAACGCAGCGGGGCTGACCCCCGAATGGGTGCAGAACATTCTGCGAAAGCAGGGGCTTGCGCTGCGGGACGTATTTCTGATGACGGCAGACCGTTCTGCGAAATACGTTCTGATCCGTAACGAAGGGAGGGGGAAAGCATGAGTCGTTTTCTGACGAGCATCGGAATCCTGACCGTTCTGATCGTGATCTGTATCCTGTCGCTGCTGCTGCTGAAAAGCGAATGCGGAAACTACCGTAACGGGATTGCAGAGACAGCCGCCGCAATTTCGGTCGGTGACACGGAAGCGGCGCTTGCGGCGTATGACCGACTGGATGCGGACTGGAAGCATTTTGAGGATGTGACAGGCATATTCACGGACGGCAGCAAGCTGGATGCCGTGCGCATACACATGGCAGTACTGCGCCCGCTGATCGAAAGCGGAAGTACGGAAGCCGCCGCCGAGCTGGAATGTGTCCGACGGCTCGTTGCGAGCATCTATGAAGAAGAGCTGCCGTATTTCTGGCATATACTGTGACGGTATTTCAGCAAAAGGATCGGCACAGAGCCGATCCTTCAAGAATCAAGTGTCAAGATCATTCAATGCGGCAAGGCACTTGCGGCAGATCTTCTTGTCACGGAAATCCACAAGATCGTCCGAACCATTGCACAGGACGCAGTAGACCTGACTTTTTCTGAGAAGAATCGTGTCGCCTTCGAGAAAGATCTGAAGGTAATCATTCTGATTAATGTCGAGTGTCTTACGCAGTTCCTTCGGAAGGACAAACCTGCCGAGGGAATCAATCCGTCTGAAAATTCCGGTGCTTTTCATGATGTCAAATCCTCCTGAATTGTCAATTGTCGTCTTCTGGCATTTCCCAGTTGTGATATACATTCTGCACGTCGTCATTCTCTTCCAGCATATCCAGCAGTGTTGTCATTTTCTTAACGGCATCATCGTCGTCAAGTTTCGTATAAGTGGAGGGGATTTTTTCAGCCTCAGCCGAAATGATCGTATAGCCTTTTGCGGTAAGTGCCTCACGCATTGCATGGACCTGCGTGGGGTCGCATTCCATCGTAATGACATCTTCTTCCACGGTGAGGTCATCGCCGCCGCAGTCGAAGCAGTCCTCCATCGCCTTATCCTCATCAATGCCTGTATTCTCGCAGACGATGATTCCCTTTTCGGAGAACATGAACGAAACGCAACCGGTCGTACCGAGATTTCCGCCGTACTTATCGAAATAGTGACGAATATCGCCGGCAGTGCGGTTTTTGTTATCGGTCAGGCACTCAACGATCACGGCAACGCCGGAAGGACCGTATCCCTCATAGACGAGGGATTCATAATTCGCCTTGCTGCCCTCACCGGAAGCCTTTTTGATGAGGCGGTCGATGTTATCGTTGGGCACATTGTTGGACTTTGCCTTAGCGATCAGATCACGCAGCTTGGCATTATTGTTCGGATCGGGGCCGCCCTCCTTGATGCAGACGATCATTTCGCGGCCGATCTTGGTAAAGATCTTCGCCTTGACTGCATCTGTCGCTTCCTTTTTCCGTTTGATATTATTCCATTTGGAATGTCCAGACATATTATTCACTCCTATATGTATTCGCAGGGAGCCGCCCTGCGGTCGGCAAACTTAAAGAAAACACTCTTTGTTTTCCCAGACAGTCCCGAACAGCATTTCAATGCGTTCCGTATTCCCTGTCAAATACAAATAACCGAACACAGCCTCAAAGCCCGTAGCCTTCCGATAATCTGCGGGGTCAGCATTTTTGGAAGGAGTCCCGCCTGCATTGCGTCCCCGACGGTACACAGCGAGTTCCGCGTCGTTCATTGCATCCTGTAAGAAATCGGCAGCCCTCGCCTGAAATGCGGCGCAGACATAGCGAATCTTCTCGGAATGCAGAGAACCGACCGGACGGTTTGCCTCTGCTGTCAGAGCGCAGCGCACCTGAATTTCATACACGCTGTCGCCCAGAAAAGCGAGAGTCAGCGGACTGTACTGTTTCGCCGTATCTTCTGACAAATACTTCATCTTAATTGATAAAATCAAATTCAAAGCCGTAGATATTCACCGTATCGCCCTCCTGAATCCCCATTTCCAGCAATTTGTCGATCACGCCGCTGGAGCGCAGGACTCTCTGGAAGTACTGAAGCGACGAATAATCCTCCATATTGACCGTTCGCAGAATCGGCTCGATCCACACGGCATCGACATAATACACGCCGTCCTCGACCTCGACATCAAATTCCTGACGGTTGGAGACTTTGCGGATCCACTCTTCCTGAGAAACGGGCTGTGCCTCGTAGACCTTGACAGGCGGCAGCGTGGAGAGTTTTTCGCCCACAGCGTCCATCAGTTCTTTTGTACCCGATGTTGTCGCCGCCGAAATGGTGAAGAACGGGAAGCCCTTATCCTCGATATAATTTTTCAGCCGTGTGATCTGCGATTCGTCCGCCATATCGGACTTATTGGCAGCGACGATCTGCGGGCAGACAGCGAGCTGTTCGCTGAAATTGGCAAGTTCAAGATTGATCTTCTCGAAATCATCGATCGGGTCACGGCCTTCGCAGCCTGAGACATCCAGCACATGAACGATCAGGCGGCAGCGTTCGACATGACGCAGGAACTCATGTCCCAGCCCCACGCCCTCGCTTGCGCCCTCGATCAGACCGGGAATATCCGCCATCACGAAAGAGCGTTCATCATCGAGGCGCACCACGCCCAAAACGGGAGTCAGCGTTGTGAAGTGATAATTTGCGATCTTGGGCTTTGCGGCGCTGACCACGGAAATGAGGGTAGATTTCCCGACATTGGGAAAACCGACAAGTCCGACATCAGCGAGCAGTTTGAGTTCCATTGAGATCTCGAAGCTCTCACCGGGGAAGCCGGGTTTAGCAAACCGCGGGATCTGTCTTGTAGAGGTAGCGAAGTGCTGATTGCCCTTGCCGCCTCTGCCGCCGTGGGCGAGGATGTGGGGGAGATCATCGGACATATCCGCCATAATGCGACCTGTCTCGTTGTCACGGATGAGAGTGCCGCGGGGAACTTTGATGACAAGATCTTCCGCACTTCTGCCGGTGCAGCGTTTGCTGCTGCCGTTCTCACCGTTCTCGGCGCAGAATTTGCGTTTATAGCGGAAATCAATGAGCGAGGACATACCGTCATCGACGACAAAAACGACATTGCCGCCCTGACCGCCGTCGCCGCCGTCGGGACCGCCCGCAGCCACATATTTTTCACGGTGAAAAGAAACGGCACCATCGCCGCCGTTTCCGGCTTTAATTCGTATTGTAGCCTTATCGACAAACATAGCGTGCCATCCTTTCGGGCTTTAAAGTCATTTAATCTGTTCAAGAAAAAAGCCCGGACTTCATTTGTGTTCCAAAAAAGCCCGGGATCCTTCTCTGCTTAGTTCTCTGCGTAAACGCTGACCTTCTTGCGGTCTCTGCCCCAGCGCTCAAACTTTACTCTGCCGTCGATCATAGCGAACAGGGTATCATCGGAGCCAATGCCGACGCCCTCACCGGGATGGATATGTGTACCGCGCTGACGAACGAGGATATTGCCTGCGGAAACGAACTGACCGTCCGCACGCTTTACGCCGAGTCTCTTGGACTCGGAATCTCTGCCGTTCTTGGTAGAACCCATACCTTTCTTGTGAGCGAAAAACTGCATACTGATTCTCAGCATAACTTTTTACACCTCCGTAATATGAATTGTGATCGTTCCCGGATAGTCCTCCGAGAGAAATTCCAGATGCTGATACAGCCCGTCGAGGACACGGGAAGCGTTCCCGTTTTCGGGCGAACCGAGCCGGACAGTGATGGTGTCACCGTCCGCTGATTCCTCGTCCTGTTCCTGAAACGATTCGGTAATCAGGATCGTAGCAAGCTGCACAGCCGAGGAAACTGCGGCACAGACGATACTGTTCCGATCGCTTGCCGCCTGTCCTGCATGACCACTGATCGTGAACCCGCAGAACCTGCCATTCTTTCTTTGAAAAACAGCGTTCGTCATGTCTTAGCCGTTGATGGCTTCGATCTGTACCTGTGTGTACGGCTGTCTGTGACCGATCTTGCGCTGCTTGCCCTTCTTCGGCTTGTAGGTGAAGACGGTGATCTTCTTCGCCTTACCGTTCTTGAGAACCTTAGCGGAAACGGTTGCTCCATCAACGTAGGGTGCGCCGACCTTGAGACCATTCTCTGCGCCGACTGCTACGACCTTGTCGAAGGTGACTGCGGAATCAGCCTCAACGTTCAGCTTTTCGATGAAAACGATATCGCCTTCCTGAACACGAACCTGCTTGCCGCCTGTTTCGATAACTGCATACATAGTGTTTGGCACCTGCCTTTTCATGAACTCGCTGTGACGGGCGGCAGTCGAAAACGATTGCACTTGATGAGCCTGACACATGCGGCTTCTTTATTTTACCACAAATCGGACAGATTGTCAAGGGGGTCTGCAAAAAAAGATCAGACTAATTCATGTACGGGTGCGCCGCCCGCAAAGCGGGCAGCGCACGGTTCAGATGGCAGGTCTCGGATTGCGGTGCGGCGGGAAATAGGGCAGCACGTCCTGATAGCTGTTCCGTTCGGCGGCATCGGGGTGCCCCGATGGGATCAGACCGGTCATTTCGGCAGCAGCGCCGCTGCAAAGGAGGGTTTCCTCTTCGGGATCATTGGCAAACGGTTTCCGCAAGTTGCTCACTCCTTTCGGTGTTTTCGTTAGGATGCCCAAAAGGCGGGAATTCATGCAGTCGATAAATATGGAAAAATTCATCAGTTACCACTTGATTTTTTTCCCGAAATATGATATACTATTATAATTAGGGCAACTATGCGGAATACGCCGCACCTACACTTATATATAATCTCTGCCGGAAGCGGCGGAGCGATAGATTTTATTTTAACGTAAAGGAGCGAAACAGTTTGATCAGAAGCATGACAGGCTACGGGCGTGCGCAGGAGCAGATCGACGGCAAGGATATCCTTGTAGAGGTCAAATCGGTCAACTCCCGCTATCTGGAACAGAACGTCCGCATCGGCAGAAACTACACCTACCTTGAGGAAGATCTGAAATCCCTTGTGAAGACCCGCATCTCCCGCGGCAAGGCAGAGATCTCCGTTTCCGTCACGCTCATCGAGGGCAAGAAGGCAGATATCCGTGTCAATGACGAGATCGTGCAGGGGTATCTCAATGCGATGAAAGCCTACAACGAAGCCGCCACCGACGGTTATCGGCTTGATGCCGATGTTCCCGTCTCCAATTCGATGCACTGGGCGACCCTGATGCAGCTTCCTGATGTATTCCGTGTGGAGAAGGCGCAGGAGGACGAAGAAGCGGTCAGTGCAGCGGTAATGAGCGTAGCGGAGAAGGCACTTGCCGCCTTTGTTTCCATGCGGGAAACGGAGGGGCAGAAGCTGCATGAGGACATTCTGAACCGACTGGAAATTCTCAGCGACCGTGTCAGCATTGTCGAAAAGGAAGCGCCGGGACTGACGGAAAAATATCGTGAGCGACTTTATGCCCGCATTTCCGAACTGCTGGGCAGTACTGCGATTGACCAGCAGCGCATTCTCACGGAAGCGGCGATCTTCTCGGAAAAGACCGCAGTTGACGAGGAAACTGTCCGCCTGCACAGTCACATTGCACAGATGCGTGCGATGCTGAACGAAGAGGGCGGCGTAGGCAGGAAACTGGATTTTCTTGTGCAGGAAATGAACCGTGAAGTCAACACGATCGGCTCAAAAGTGTAGGATGTGAGCATCACAGCCGTTGTTGTTGAGATGAAATCCGAGATTGAAAAGATCCGTGAGCAGATCCAGAATATCGAGTAAAGGAAGTATCATAATGAGTAAAGGAAAACTGATCGTAGTATCTGCGCCGTCCGGCTGCGGCAAGGGTACGATTCTGGGAAAGATTCTAAAAGATAAAAAACGTTTTTACTATTCGGTATCCGCCACGACCCGCAAGCCCCGTGAGGGCGAGATCGACGGTGTGCATTATATTTTTATGACAGAAAACGATTTCCGTCAGAAAGTTGCCGAAAACGCATTTCTGGAACACGCCACATACTGCGGCAACAGCTACGGCACGCTGAGTGCCCCGATCGACGAGCATCTGAATGCGGGACAGAATGTAATTCTGGAAATTGAAGTACAGGGTGCAATGCAGATTCGTGAGAAGCGTCCGGATGCCCATTTTGTTTTCATTGCGCCGCCGAGCCTTGATGTGCTGCGGGATCGCCTGACAGGGCGGGGCACGGAAGATCCGGAGATCATTGCCAAGCGAGTCATTCAGGCAGAACTGGAGCTGAGTTATCAGCATTTCTATGATTACTGCGTTGTCAATGACGACCTGAAGAAAGCAATCTCGGATTTTCTTGCCGTAGTCCGTGCCATCGAGCTTCGTGTAGAAAAATAACCGCAAACGGGCATCTCTCCGTATACAGCGGAGAGATGCCGAGAATCAGAAAGGAAGATGTATCATGTTAAGACCTGCGCTGACTCAGCTCATCACCAAGAATGAAAGCTGCTATTCCCTTGTCATCGGTGTGGCAAAGCGTGCAAGAGAGATCGCCGATGAACTGTACCGCAACGAGCAGACGCTGGAGGAAAAGCCGGTCAAGACGGCTGTTGACGAATTTGCAAGAGGAGAATACAAGATCATAGAAATGCCTGACTCCGAAAAGAACGCCCAGTAAAGTGGGATACGGCAGGCATATTGCCGCAGTCGCTGTCCATGCGGCAAATTTTCCCCACGACATTCTCTACAGCTATATCATCCCATCGGAACTGTACCGTGACGGTCTGGAAGGCTGTCGTGTTGTCGTGCCGTTCGGCAGGGGCAACCGCCGTCAGATCGGGATGATTCTGAACGTATCGGAAGAGGGACCGGACACCCGTCAGAAGCTGAAAAAGATCCTGTCCGTAGCAGATGCCGCACCGGTTCTCAACGAAGAACAGCTTCTTCTGACAGCGTGGCTGCGGGAGAACACGTTCTGCACCTATTACGATGCGATCTGTGCGCTTCTGCCGGCAGCATTGCAGCTCCGTCTGAAAGAGCATTACACGCTTTCGGATGCAGCGGAGCCGGTAAAGGATCTCAGTCCGAACGCCTCGCAACTTTATGCACTTCTGCGGCGAGCCCGTTCGCAGAAAGAGCTGGATACGCTTCTGGACGAACAGGACACGGCAGAAAAGCGAAAGACGATCCGCGAGCTGACCGAAAAGAGAATATTGTTTTCGGTCAGCAGCACATCGCAGCGTGGCAAGGGCAAAAAGCTCCGCATGATCCGTCTTTGCACCGAAACGGAGGAAACGCACTCCGTCACCGTCAAGCAGCAGCAGGTACTGACCGCACTGGAAGAATTTGGTGACATGGAGGAGAAAGAGCTTTGCTATATCTGTAGTGTCGGCAGCACAGTGATCGGCACACTTGTCAGGCGTGGTGTCCTGAGCCGTTATGAAACCGACCCGCCGGAAGAAGAGGAAGCGGAAACGGCAGAAGTCTTGCCGCCTCTTACGCTTTCCGACGAACAGCAGCAGGTATTTGACCGTGTTGCACCGCATCTTGAAACGAATCAGCCGAAGTGTTTCCTGCTGCACGGCGTAACGGGCAGCGGTAAGACTTCGGTTTTTGAGGCACTGATCGCCCGTACACTGGAGCTTGGGAAATCGGTGCTGATGCTTCTGCCGGAGATCGGGCTGACGCCGCAGACGCAGCGTCGGTTCCGCAGGCGGTTCGGCAATCGTGTCGCAGTCGTCCACAGCAGTCTGTCGCTGACGGAGCGCCGCCGTGCCTATGAACGTGCCCGCACAGGTCAGGCAGATATTATCATCGGCACACGGTCGGCGGTATTCACGCCCGTTCCGCATCTCGGACTGATTATCATGGACGAGGAAGGCGAGCGTTCCTACAAATCCGAAGCCGCCCCCCGTTACGACACGATACAGGTAGCGAAGCAGCGCTGTAAATATCACGGTGCTGTCCTGCTCCCCGCCTCAGCGACACCGACACTGGAGAGCTACTACAATGCGCAGAAAGGCATTTACGAGCTGCTGGAAATGAAGCAGCGATACGGAAATGCCCCCCTTCCCGCCGTGACGACAGCAGACATGAATCTGGAACGGATGAACGGGAACGACTCCGAGTTCAGCGAATGCCTGATAGAAGCGCTCCGTGAGAATCTGGAACGGGGCGAACAGAGCATTCTGCTGCTGAACCGACGGGGCTATCACACGATCATACAATGTGCCTCATGCAGTCTGCCCGTTTATTGTGAGCATTGTTCTGTTCCCATGACGTATCACAAGCCGGACAACAATCTGCACTGTCATTACTGCGGCGCCGTGCGGCAGATGCCGCAGACGTGTCCGAACTGCGGCAGTGTGCATCTGCGGCGCATGGGATTCGGCACGCAGCGTCTGGAAGACGAAATTGCCGCACGTTTCCCGACGGCAAGACTTCTGCGCATGGATGCCGACACGATCCGTTCCCGTCACACCTACGAAGAAAATTTCGAGGCATTCCGCAGCGGAAAGTATGACATCATGCTTGGCACGCAGATGATCGGCAAGGGACTGGATTTTCCGAACGTAACGCTGGTCGGAGTCCTGAGTGTCGATAAAGCGCTTTTTTCGGGAGATTTCCGAAGTTATGAGCGCACATTCTCGCTGATTACGCAGGTTGTCGGCAGAGGCGGGCGGGGCAGCAAGCCGGGACGGGCGATCTTACAGACGTTCATGCCCGATCATTACGTTCTGCGCCTTGCTGCAAAGCAGGATTACGAGCGTTTTGCGGCGGAAGAATTTTCCATCAGGAAAGCGCTTCTGTTCCCGCCGTTCTGTGACATCTGCGTGATCGGCATCAGCGGCGAATCGCTTCCGGAAGTAGAGACGGCTGCACAGAAACTTGTGGAATGCATGAAAGAGGAACTCGCCGCACGGCAGGAAAAGCTGCCTCTGCGGGTACTGGGGCCTGTGCCGTTCACCTATCGTATGATAAAGGGCAAGTATCGTTTCCGCATCATCATCAAGTGCAAGAATAACGTGAATTTCAGGCGTTTTCTCCGTGACATGCTGCAAAATGCGGGAAGTGTGCGGGAGATTGCACGAGTACACGTCTATGCGGACATGAACGGCAGCATCGGAGGATAAATCGTTACAGATCAAGGATGGAGGAAATTTATGGCAATCCGTAGAATTCTGACAAAAGAGGAAGACGTGCTGCACGTCAAGTGCAGACCGGTGGAAAAATTTGATGATAAACTGCACCAGCTTCTGGACGACATGATCGAAACGCTGCGCAAGGCGCAGGGCGTAGGACTTGCGGCACCGCAGGTCGGGATCCGCCGCAGGATCGCGGTCATCATTCTTTCGGAGGAAGATGACCCGATCGAACTGATCAATCCGGTCATCAGGAAAAAAAGCGGGAAGCAGCGTGATGTAGAGGGCTGTCTGTCCTGTCCCGACCAGTGGGGTTATGTGACCCGTCCGAACAGATGCACCGTCCGTGCGCAGGACAGAAACGGCGAATTTTTCGAGCTGACACTGGAAGGACTCGGTGCAAGGTGTGCCTGCCACGAGATCGACCACCTTGACGGCAAGCTGTTTCTGGAGCTTGTCGAGGAATTTGTAGACCCTTCTGAGGAGGAATAAACCGTATGAAGATCGTGTTTATGGGAACGCCGGAATTTGCCGTAGCCCCTCTGGAAGCGCTGGCAGCCGCAGGGCACGACATTGCCGCCGTATTCACGCAGCCCGACAAACCCAACGGCAGAAAGATGAAGCTGATCCCCTCAGCGGTCAAGAAAGCCGCCGTGCAGCGTGAAATCCCGGTATTCCAGCCGAACTCTCTGCGCAGGGGCGAAGAGGCGGAACAGGCGCTTGCCGTCCTGAAAGAGCTTGCACCCGACTGCATCGTGGTCGCCGCTTACGGGCAGATACTTCCCCTGTCAGTGCTGGAACTGCCGAAGTACGGCTGTATCAACATTCACGCCTCACTTCTGCCGAAATACCGTGGCGCTGCGCCCATTCAGCACGTCATTCTCGACGGTGAAGCAGAGACAGGCGTGACCATCATGCAGATGGCGGAAGGGCTTGACACGGGAGATATGCTGCTGAAAGGAGCCATTCCGATCGGGGAGAACGAAACCGCCGACGAACTGCACGACTGTCTTTCCGCCCTCGGTGCGGAACTGATCGTGCAGGCAATGACGGCACTGGAACAGGGAACACTCACGCCCGAACCGCAGGACGATTCCCTTTCCTGCTATGCGTCGATGATTACCAAGAGTATGTCAGCGCTGGATTTCAACCGTCCCGCACAGGAACTGCATCGGGTGATCTGTGCCCTGACGGGATTTACCGTTCTGGACGGCAAGCGTCTGAAAGTCTACAGAAGTCTTGTCGAGCCGCAGAAAACGGATGCGCTCCCCGGCACAATCATAGATTCTGACCGCTTTACGGTTGCGTGCGGCGGCGGCAGTCGTCTCACGCTGACAGAAGTACAACTGGAGGGCAGCAAGCGGATGCAGACCGTGGACTTCCTGCGCGGCAAGAAGCTCACAAGCGGCGCTGTGCTGGGCGAGTGATGACAGAAACCGCAAGATCGCTGGCAGTGCGGCTGCTGCTGCGGACGTTCACAGCGGGCAGCTATTCCAACCTGCTGCTCGATCAGGCTTTGGAAACCTCAAAGCTGAACGCCGCAGACAAACGCCTGTGTGCCATGCTGTACTACGGCGTGACGGAACGTTTCCTCACGCTGGAACACATCGCAGGCTGTTACACGAGCCGACCTCTGCACAAGCTTGACCGTGAAGTACGCTTCATACTGTATCTCGGATTTTACCAGCTTCTGTACTGTGAAAAAATCCCCGACCGTGCCGCTGTGAGTGAAACTGTCGCGCTGACGGGCGTATTCCGCAAGAAAAGCGCATCGGGCTTTGTGAATGCTGTGCTGCGCAGTTTTCTGCGTGACGGCAAGGTCATTCATTATCCGAAGGACAAATGGCAGCGAAAGCAGGCGGAATATTCCGTCCCTGCCGAACTGATTCAAAAAGTCACAGAGCAGCACGGGGAAGAAATGGCAGACCGTTTTTTTACAAACGCCCTGCTCCCGCCGCCCATGACAATTCGTCTGAATCCGCTGCGGGCAACAGCAGACGACATTGCGGAGCTTTCCCCCCGACCGTGCGAAGCGATGGAACACGCCTATTTCACGCAGGCAGCCGACATAGCGGGGACGGAAAGTTTCCGCAAGGGATATTTTCATGTGCAGGACTTAGCGCCGCAGCTTTGTTGTCAGGCGCTTGCGCCGCAGGCGGGAGAAACGGTCTTTGATGTCTGTGCAGCCCCCGGCGGCAAGACATTCACGATTGCCGAAATGATGCAGAATCAAGGCATTGTGTACGCATTCGACCTGCACCCGAACCGTGTACGTCTGATTGCGGAGGGAGCGACCCGTCTGGGACTGGACTGTATCCGTGCAAAAGTGCAGGATGCAAAGGTACACCGCAGTGATCTGCCGCAGGCAGACCGCATACTGTGTGATGTCCCCTGTTCGGGACTTGGCGTGATTCGCCGTAAGCCTGAGATCAAATACAAAAAATTACAGGAATTTGCGGGGCTGCCCGAAGTGCAGTACGCCATACTGGACAACGCATCGGGCTATCTGAAAGCGGGCGGAACGCTGGTCTATGCGACCTGTACGGTTCTGCGTGAGGAAAACGAATCGGTTCTGGAGCGATTTCTTGCGGCGCACCCTGACTTTTCGCCTGTTCCGCTGACAGAATACGGAACAGATCAATGCTGGAAAACATTTACCTGTGCCGATTATGATTGTGACGGCTTTTTTGTGGGCAAACTGAAAAAGGAGGGGTGATCGTGGGCGAAAAGCGAGACATTCTGTCCATGAGCCTTCCGGAGCTTCAGGAAGTGCTGACCGCCATGGGAGAACCGCGTTTCCGTGCAGGTCAGGTATACCGCTGGCTGCACCTGAAAAAGGTCACAACGTTTGTGGAAATGCTTGACATACCCGCCAAACTGCGTGACAAATTGGATGCAGAGTTTTGTATAAAAAGCCTATTTATTGCCAAAAGGCTTGCATCATCACTGGATGATACGGTAAAATACTTATATAGGCTTTCCGACGGGCAGTATGTGGAAACAGTGCTGATGCACTACCACAACGGCTGGCGGCTCTGCATCTCCACGCAGGTGGGCTGCAAGATGGGCTGTGCGTTCTGCGCCTCGACGATTGCGGGCTATGTACGGAATCTGACCCCCTCTGAAATGCTGCTTCAAATCGACGAAACAGAGCGTGATGCGGGCGTGACGATCTCCGGACTTGTTCTCATGGGCATCGGAGAACCGATGGATAATTTTGAAAATGTTGTCCGGTTTCTGGAACTGCTCTCCGCACCGGAGGGCAGGGGCATGAGCCTGCGGCACGTCACGGTATCGACCTGCGGCATTGTGCCGCGCATCCGTGAGCTTGCCGACAAAAAAACCGGACTGACCTTAGCGGTATCGCTGCACAACCCGACCAACAGCGGGCGGAGTGCGGTGATGCCCGTCAACCGCCGCTATCCGCTTGAAGAGCTGATGGAGGCGTGCAGATACTACTTTCAGACCACGGGACGGCGTGTTACCTTTGAATATGCCGTCATGGAAGGCGAAAACGACAGCAGATCCGATGCTGAAGCGCTTGCAAGACTGCTGCACGGGCAGGGGGCACACGTGAACCTGATCCCCGTCAACAGTGTAAAAGAGCGCAGCTACCATGCGACCCGCAGGGCAGCACAGCAGTTCATGCAGCGTCTGGAAGCGCTGGGCGTACACGCCACCGTCCGGCGGACACTCGGCAGCGATATTGAAGCTGCC
>JAILPP010000037.1 GCA_024699425.1 Oscillospiraceae bacterium
TCGGACGCGGCGGCGATCAGGCGGCAGTCAAAACGGAAAGCGGCTATCAGTTTTTCGGCGGCGTGTCCAAGGGTGTGGAGAAGAAATCCCGTGCCAAGACACGCATGGTAGCGGGTGCGATTCAGGAGCTGATCTGCGACAGTCAGCAGGTATTCCTCATGGGGCACCGTTTCGGTGATCTGGATTCTATCGGCGGCTGCTGCGGACTGGCGGGAGCGATACGGCTGATGAATATTCCCGTCAATGTCGTAGTTGATCCGAAGAAGAATCTCTCCCACCAGTTGATTGATCTGGTCAAGGGGGAGATCGGCGGCGATCTGTTCATCACGCCTGACGAGGCGCTGGACAGTCTGACAGCGGAAACGCTTCTCATCATCTGCGACACGCACAACAAGGATATCCTTGAAAGTCAGGAGCTGTACAGGGCGGCAAAGCGGGTCATCGTCATCGACCATCATCGGAAGAACGTCAATTTCGTGGACAATGCGCTGGTATTCCACCACGAGCCGTATGCATCATCCGCCTGCGAGATGATAACAGAGCTGCTGCAATACTTCAAGCTCACCGACACGGTAGATGCGATCTATGCAAACTGTCTGTTGTCGGGCATCATGCTGGACACGAAAAATTTCGTCATGCGCACAGGTGTGCGGACATTTGAAGCCGCTGCCTATCTGCGCAAGATCGGTGCAGATACAGTGTGTGTCAAGAATCTGTTCTCCGGTTCGATCGAAGCGTACCGCAGCCGTACTGAGATCGTTGGTTCGGCGGAGATCACGGAGAATTATGCCATCGCCGTAGCGCCGCAGGATACGACAGATGTGCGGCTGGTAGCGCCGCAGGCAGCAGATGAACTGCTGAATATTTCCCATGTTGAAGCGGCGTATGTCCTGTACGAATCGGGAGGCGTGGTGAGTATTTCGGCGCGTTCTTACGGCAAAGTCAATGTACAGGTTATTATGGAAGCGCTTGGCGGGGGCGGTCATCAGAGCATGGCAGCCACGCAGATCAGCGGCATCACGGTAGAAGAAGCCAAAAAACGGCTGCAAAGCGCAATCCTTGAAGCAACGTAACACAGAAAGGAAAAGGGATATGAAAGTTATTTTCACACAGGATGTCAAAGGCTCCGGAAAGAAAGGCGAACTGAAGGAAGTTTCCGACGGTTACGCACGCAATATGCTTATCAAGAAAGGACTTGCAGTGGAAGCAACGCCGGAGAACATCAACCACCTGAAAGGACAGCAGGCATCCGCACAGCACAAGATTGATGTGGATACAGCGAACGCAAAGGCAGCACAGGAAAAGCTGAAAGATCAGAAAGTGATCGTCAAGGCGAAGGCAGGCACAGGCGGAAGGCTGTTCGGTGCGGTGACATCTGCGCAGGTAGCCCAGTGCATCGAGGAGCAGTACGGCTGCAAGGTAGATAAGAAGAAAGTCACGCTGAAATCCGAGATCAAGGCATTCGGCACATTCACGGCAGACATCAAGCTCTACAACGGCATCAATGCCGAAATGACAGTCGAGGTTGTCGAGGCATAACAACAGGAAATCAGACAACGGGCGGTGACGAGCCGCCCGCTTTCCGTACAAGGAGGAATCCCAATGGCTGCATCACAGTATAACGATCCGGAACTGCCCTACAGTCTGGAAGCCGAGCAGACGATTCTCGGAGCTGTACTCATCGACTCCGAAGTACTGCCCACCGTCCTTGAAAAAATCAAGCCGGAAATGTTCTATATTGACCAGCATCGGGCGCTGTTCGGCATTATTGTCGCCATGTTCGCAACGGGAAATGTCAAGGCGGACATTGTGACCGTTCTGAACGAAGCAGTTTCGCAGCATATTTTCGAGACATCTGCCGAAGGGCGGACGTATCTCGGTAATCTTGTCAACGGCGTGCCGGCAGTTTCCAACATCGAGAGCTACTGTGGCATTGTAGCGGACAAATTCTACATCCGCAACCTTGCGGAGGCGGCGAAGGACATTCTGACGAAGATACAAAGCGGTGAGACTGACGCTTCCCTGCTTCTCGATTCTGCCGAACAGCGAATTTTTGACATACGTCAGGGGCGCAACACAGGCGGACTCACGCCCATTCACGAGATCGTCTCCGACACTTACCTGCACATCGGACAGCTTGCAGGGCCTGACCGTGAGCAATATCTGGGTATCCGTTCGGGTTTTTCCTATCTGGATGCCGTGACATCGGGTCTGAACAAATCCGACCTGATCCTGATTGCCGCACGTCCTGCCATGGGTAAAACTGCCTTTGCGCTGAACATTGCGCAGAACGTTGCGAAAGCGCACAAGGACAAGGAAGTTTGCATTTTCTCATTGGAAATGCCCCGTGAGCAGCTTGTCTCACGTCTTATGTCGAGTGCGGCGCTGGTAGACTCCCACAAACTGCGCAGCGGCTTTCTCAACGGAGACGAGTGGGTGCGCCTTGCCACAGCCGCCAGCTATCTCAACGGGCTGCCCATCTACATAGATGACACAGCGTCCATCACGGTGCAGCAGATCAAGGCGAAACTGCGCCGCATGAAGAATTTAGGGCTTGTCGTGATCGACTATCTTGGACTGATCGGCACGACACTCCGCACAGAGAACCGTGTGCAGATCATCGGTGAGATCACCCGTCAGCTCAAGATCATGGCAAAGGAACTGGAAGTGCCGATCATACTGCTTTCCCAGCTTTCCAGAGGGCCTGAGAGTCGTACCGACAAGCGGCCGATGCTGTCGGACCTGCGTGAATCGGGATCGATCGAGCAGGATGCGGACATTGTTATGTTCCTGTACCGTGATGCCTATTATAACAAGGAAAACGGCAACCAGAACGAAGCCGAATGCATCGTTGCCAAGAACCGCCACGGTGAAACAGGTACGATCAAGCTGGCATGGGACGGACAGTTCACCCGTTTCACCACACTGGAAAAAACCGATGCGCCCGTCTGATGCAGTGCGGGAATTTCTGCTTCGGGAGGGCATTTCGGGCGTTTCGGTCTGCTGTGCGTTTTCGGGGGGAGCAGACAGTCTTTGTCTGCTCCGCTGTCTTTGGGAGCAGAAAGCGCAGTTCGGGCTGGAGCTGACCGCCGTGCATATCCAGCACGGACTGCGCGGAGAGGAAAGCCGTCGGGATGAGAACTACTGCCGCATGGTCTGCGAGGCATGGAACATTCCGCTGACGGTCATCAGTGCAAATGTGCAGAGTCATGCACAGGCGCATCATCTTTCGACCGAGACAGCCGCACGGGAGTGTCGGTATGCGGCATTTGAGACACTCCCCTGCGATCTGATCGCCACGGCACACACCGCCTCCGATCAGCTTGAAACCGTTCTGTTCCGCATGGCAAGGGGAACAGGGCTGAAAGGACTTTGCGGCATACCGAAGCGGCGCGGGCGTTACATCCGTCCGCTTCTTGCCGTCACACGCAGGGAGATCGAAGATTTTCTGGAAGAAAGGGACATTCCCTACATGACAGACAGCACCAATCTTTCGGACGATTACAGCCGCAACCGGATCCGGCATCACATTGTACCGGAGCTGCTCGCCCTCAACAGCGGTGCAGAGCAGAATGCCGTGCGCATGACCGAAACGCTCAGTGAAGATGCAGCGTATCTTGAAGCGCAGGCAGACCGCTGTTATGCGGCGGCGATGCAGGCGGACGGCAGTCTTGCGGGAATCGGGGAACTTCCGCCCGCCCTGCAAAGGCGCTGCCTGATGCGGTTTCTCACATCGCAGTCACTCCCCTGCGGATATGAAGCGGTTGCGGCGGTGCAATCGCTCCTTTCCCGAGGCGGCAGACTTGACCTTGACCGCAGCAGCACACTCCTGCGGTACAGCCGTGGGGTTCTGTATGTGGAGAAGCCGCAGGCGATTGCGGAAAAGCGTCTTGTCACAGGCGAAAATCAACTATATCCGAACAGATTCGTTCATGCAGAGGTCATGGACAGGGAAAAATTTGAACTTTTTGCAAGTGTTCACAAAAAGTTCACAATTTTTGCGCTTGATTATGATATAATAAAGGGGTATGCAAAACTGCACGGCAGAAAGGCAGGTCTGCGCATGAAGCCTGACGGCAGAAATTTTCATGTTTCCGTCAAGAAGTGGCTGAATGCGGAAGTCCCGCCGACCAAACGGGCAACGCTGCACTTTCTTTCGGATGATGAAGGTCTGATCTGGGCGGAAGGGCTTGGCGTTGACGGACGTGTCCGCCTCACGGAAGAGACACGCCGTCTGCTGGTGCTGTATGTTTACGAATCTGACACAGACCGCACATGATACTGTCACAGGGCTGCGCTATACTTATCCTCAGAATTGGCAGTCCAAGCCGGAGAGTGCTAATCTTACCGGAATCTTTCGATCAGAAAAGGAGTGGATGGTTTGACACCAAGAAAAAGCAAGGGCATAATCGCCTATCTGATGGTCGCAGTACTGCTGATCTTCCTTGCGGCGTGGATGCTGCCCCGTCTCAACCAGAAAAAGCCGGAGTACACATACTCGCAGATCATGAAATATTTTGATGATCTGAAAGTCAAGCAGTACACGCTCGATCTCGGCAGCGGCAAGCTGAAAATGACGCTTGACACGAACGAAGAGATCCAGTACGATGTACCGAATGTCAGCATCTTCAAGGAAGAAACAGAGGGTTATCGTCTGAAATACAACGAAAAGCACCCCAATGCGCCTCTCGATCAGGATTATTTCAAGATCACGGACAATTCATGGCTCATCACCTATGTCCCGACGCTGATTATACTGGTCATGGGCATTGCGCTGTTTATCTTTATGATGCGGCAGGCAGGCGGCGGGCGCTACACGAATTTCGGAAAGGCGAACATCAAGACCCCCGCACAGGGCAAGAAGGCGTTCTTCAAGGACGTAGCGGGTGCAGAGGAAGAGAAGTTCGAGATGGAAGAGATCGTAGACTTCCTCAAGAACCCCCGCAAATACAATGACATCGGCGCACGGATTCCCAAGGGTGTGCTGCTGCTCGGTCCTCCCGGAACAGGTAAAACGCTGTTGGCGAGAGCCGTAGCAGGTGAAGCAGGCTGTCCGTTCTACCCGATTTCGGGTTCGGATTTTGTGGAAATGTTTGTCGGTGTCGGTGCATCCCGTGTCCGTGACCTGTTCGAGACAGCGAAGCGAAACGCACCGGCGATCATCTTCATTGACGAAATTGATGCCGTGGGCAGACACAGAGGCGCAGGACTCGGCGGCGGACATGATGAACGTGAGCAGACGCTGAACCAGCTTCTTGTGGAAATGGACGGTTTCGAGGGAAATGAGAGTGTGATTGTCATTGCGGCAACGAACCGCCGTGACATTCTGGATCCTGCGCTGCTGCGTCCGGGACGTTTTGACCGACAGATCGTTGTCGGCTATCCGGACATCAAGGGACGTGAGGACATTCTGAAAGTCCACACGAAGAACAAGCCGCTTGCGCCGGACGTAAACCTGAAGGACATCGCCCGCACGACAGCAGGCTTTACGGGAGCTGATCTGGAGAACCTCTGCAACGAAGCGGCACTGCTTGCCGCCCGCAGCGACCGCAAGGCGATCACCAACAAGGACATTGCGGAAGCGACCATCAAGGTAGTAGCAGGACCGGAGAAGAAGTCCCGTGTCAAGACAGAGCGTGAGATCAAGCTGACAGCATACCATGAAGCGGGTCATGCGATCTGCACATACTACTGCCCGCATCAGGACAAAGTACACGAAATTTCGATCATACCGCGAGGCATGGCAGGCGGTTACACGCTGTCTCTTCCGGAGCATGACAAGAGCTACAACAGCAAGACGGAAATGCATGAGGAGATCGTGGTACTGCTTGGCGGACGGGTTGCCGAGAAGCTCATCATGGATGATATATCCACAGGCGCATCCAACGATCTGGAACGTGCAACAGGCATGGCACGCAACATGATTACCCGTTACGGTTTCAGTGAGAAACTCGGTCCTGTTGTATACGGTAGCAATGAAAGCGAGCCGTTCCTCGGCAGAGATTTCAGCTCCACGCCGAACTATTCGGATGAAGTGGCAGCAGAGATCGACGCAGAGATCCGTTCCTTTGTAGAGGACGGTTACGACAAGGCAGAAGAGATCCTGTCCACGCATATGGATCAGCTTCATCGGGTAGCGCAGTATCTGATCAGGTATGAAAAGGTAGACGGTCCCGACTTTGAGAAGCTGATGAACGGTGAAGTACTGCCGATCGAGCAGGAAGAAAGCGGCAGTGACGTGACCGCAGATTTCGATACCGACAAGAAGGACACTTCCATTGATCTGCCGATTGCAGAGAATGACGGTGACATTTTCAGCGGAGAAGCAGAATAATCCGAAAGCCCCCATGACGGGGGCTTTTGTTTTGCAGTCATCGTGAAAACTGACTTTTGTGCGAGTTGAGAAAATCTGCTTGACAAGCAGGGGGAAATGCGGTATAATAGAACAGTGAGCAGACTATGCGATAGCGTGTACGTTGAAGTCCACGAGGAAAGTCCGGGCATCACAGAGCAGGGTAACTGCTAACAGCAGCCGGGGGCGACCCCAGGGCAAGTGCAACAGAGAAGAGACTGCCGCAGGCGACTGCGGTGATGGTGGAATGGTGGAGTAAGAGCCCACCGGAGTGCAGGAGACTGCGCTGCCGTGTAAACCCTACCCGATGCAACGCCTAATGGTGCTGTCTGTCAACGTCTGCTCGGCGGACAGGCAGTAATGGCGGCTTTAGCGCTCTGGCGACGGAGCGCATAGATAAATTATCGCACACGACAGAACCCGGCTTATCGGTCTGGTCACAAACGAGGTCAGAGGCAGACGGAATGCCGCCTGTTCCGACCTCTTCTTTTTTGTCAAAGGAGCATTTGAAATGAACAGAAAGTGCTGTTATCTGATAATATCCATGCTGTTTCTGTTGTGTCAGGCGGGCTGTGCATCAGCTGCAAAGCAGGAGCAGACCACCTCAGAAACCATGATCGTCTATGAAAAACTCCCGCTGCCGGATCTGTTCATCAGCATACCGGAGGGATATGAAGAAACGAGTTCACAGTTTTATGAGACGTACTACTGCAAGGACGATGCCTCAATCATCATCACCGAGGATGAAAGCGCCGTCAATACGCCCTCACGGGATTACGCCGTCAGCGCCCTGAACCAGTACCAATCCGTTACGCAGACGTTGGAAGTTCTCAATGATGAAGTGATGGTAGCAGGGGCAGCGACCGTGCAGGTGCTGGAATTTACCTACACGCTCACAGCCGATGACACGCCCATGACGACGATGGCAGCTTTTGCGACAGACGGTCTGACATCTTATATTATCACCTGCAAAAGCCGTGCAGATACCTATGATTTGCACAGACCCGAATTTCTGGCAGCCGTGCAGTCCGTGCGTATTGATAAGACATGGGTAGGCAAGGGTGCGGAAGCGCAGAATACAGAAGCCACCGACCGCTGAAAAGGAGGAAAAAATGCCGGAATACAATGACATTTACGACATACACCGAAATCTGACCGGAAAAAAGGTGGTGCGCGGGACAAAGCGCAGCGATGAGGAATATATTCTCGTCATTCATATGCTTGTCTTTGATGAAAACGGGCGTTTTCTGGTGCAGCGCCGCGTAGATGACAAGGCAACGTGGCCGGGCATGTGGGACATTTCCCTTGGCGGCATTGCGCAAAGCGGCGATGATTCCCGCAGCGCCTGTGAGCGTGAAGCGTTTGAGGAGCTGGGACTGCGCATTGACTTGTCCTCATCTGCGCCGGTGTTCACGGTTCGTGCGCCGAGGACGTTTGACGACTACTGGATGGTGCAGATCCCGTCGGACACAAAGTTCACGCTCCAGCGGGAGGAAGTAGCGGAAGTCAGATGGGTCAGCCGTGCGGAATGGGAAGCGCTGCTTGCCACGCATCAGGTGATCCCGTACAGTTTCCAGTATATGCTGTTTGACCTGTACGAAAAGGGATTTCCGGGCACAAGAATTTTCCCGTTCCCCGACCCGAAGCGCATTCGGGGTGCGGTGTTTGACATGGACGGACTTTTGCTGGATACGGAGCGAGTGGCAGACAGGGCATGGGAGCAGGCAGGCAAGCTGTTCGGGCTTTCCGACCCGCAGAAAGCGATAGACGGCTGCCGAGGTCTGAATGATGCAGGAATGCAGCACTGGTTCGAACTGCACGAGCCGGACATTGATTATGAAAACTTCCGTAAAAAGGCACGGGAGCTGTCCCACGCTGTCACGGATGTCAAAGTGCCTGTAAAAGCGGGAGCAGCGGAGATTCTTGCGGCATTGAAAGCGAAAGGCATACGTCTTGCCGTGGCAAGTTCCACGAGGGAAGTCACCGTCCGGGACCAGCTTGACCGTGCAGGGCTGCTGGGATATTTTGATGAAGTCATCACAGGCGATCGGGTGACCAACGGCAAGCCGCACCCTGAAATTTTCCTGAAAGCGTGTGAAGCGCTTGGATTCCCGCCGTCGGAGTGTTTTGCCTTTGAGGATTCGCTCAACGGTCTGCGTTCCGCCTATCGTGCGGGAACATACACAATTCAGATTCCCGATCCGGAGGTACAGCGTCCCGGCATCGAGAGCAATGCGCTTTCGTGGAGGACGTTTGATTCTCTCTTATCTGCGCGAGATGCGCTGCTTCCGCTGTTATAAAAACAACCGGCAGCCGGAAATGTACCGGCTGCCGGTTTCTGTACTATAAAGACAGCGAACTGGTATTGGGAGGCCACTCGGCGAACGCCCCCCTCGGCATAAGCAGACAGCCAGCGAGGAACGAGCGCGGCTGGTCGCTTATACAGAGTAGGGCGGTGACCGCCCTGCACCCGCATCGCTTTTGTATACTTGCTTATTTATAGTTCCGGATCAGTCAAGTGTAGAGGAGATAAACGCATCATAGATGCCGCGGATTGCCTGATGCAGGTCATTTTCGTTCACGCCGATGATGACATTCAGCTCCGAAGAACCCTGATCGATCATCTTGACGTTGATACGACCATGAGCGAGGGAAGCAAAGATTCTTGCGGCAGTACCGCGGGTTTTTCTCATACCTCTGCCCACGATGGCAAGGAGAGCGATTTCGGGTTCGATCTCAAGAGAATCCGGCTCGACCGCCTTACGCAGTTCGGAGAGAAGCAGCTGTTCCTTGCCTTCAAGGGACTTTGCATCGGCGATGATAGACAGCGTATCAATACCGGAGGGGATATGCTCCACATTGATATCCAGTTCTGCGAACACATTCAGCACGTCACGGATAAAGCCGACCTCGCTGTTCATCATGCCCTTTTCCATATTGACGGCACAGAAGCCCTTCTTGCCTGCGATACCTGTAATCGTGCGGGGAGCAGTCTCCTCGTTGATCTCGCTGTCGGGAACGATCATAGTGCCGGGGTCAGCGGGTGCATTGGTATTGCGGATATTGATCGGGATACCTGCGGTACGAACGGGGAAAATAGCATCTTCATGCAGGACGGAGAAGCCCATGTAAGAAAGCTCACGCAGTTCCTTGTATGTGATAACGGGAATAACGACGGGATCTTCCACGACACGGGGATCAGCCACGAGAATACCGGAAACGTCCGTCCAGTTCTCATAGACAGCGGCATGAACGGCACGGGCGACGAGTGAACCTGTGACATCGGAGCCGCCTCTGGAGAATGTGCGGACAACACCGCTGAACGATTTGCCATAGAAGCCGGGGATGACGGCATTTTCCACATCAGCGAGACGTTCGCGGAGTTTATGAACGGTTTCCTTGCGCTGCATTACGCCCTCATCGCTGAACACGATGACATCGGCAGCATCAATGAAGGTATAACCGAGGTAGGAAGCAATGACGATACCGTTGAGATACTCACCTCTGGAAGCAGCATACTCACGACCTGCGTGAGCGAGATTCTGGCGGATCTGTTCAAACTGCGCATCAAGGGAGAGATCCAGTTCCAGACCTGCAATGATGTCATTATAGCGTTTTTTGATATTCTCGAAATCTGCGGAAAAATCCTCACCGAGGGAAGCTTTTTCGTAGCAGGAATAGAGCATATCGGTCACCTTGATATCGTCCTTGAAGCGTTTGCCGGGAGCAGACGGAACGACATAGCGGCGTTCGGGTTCACTCTTTATGATAGCGGCTGCTTTTTTGATCTGCCCTGCATCAGCAAGGCTGCTGCCGCCGAACTTAACTACTTTGATACTCATGTGATTGTCTCCTTCTGATACGCCGCAGGAAAGTGGCTGCTGCGGAACGTTCCTGTTAATAAGCGGTAATTTGATTCAGCCTACTATTAATTATATGCGAAATGCGGAAAAAAAGCAATTGGAAATCAGTACAAACTTTTCGATTTGTAAAAATGCTCTTTTAGTGAATACGACTGTACGCCGTACATGAACAATCATCAGGGCGCGGAGGAGCGAAGCTCCCCCGCCGGAACCATGTTCCCCCGTTATCGGAAAGCAGCGTTCTGTGCTTTCCGTCTGTGAAGCGGGCGATTCTGAGGGCATCCGGGATGCCACCTGCTTACGGGAAACACAGTTTTCTGCTGCTGATAGTGTATGCAGAAAGCGTCAATGCTGTCATGGGAAAGAATGGGAAATAAAAAATTAAATTTTTGTAAATTTTCTATTGATTTTTTTAGAAAAATGTGCTATAATAGTAATCGGGTAAATCAGGGGCAGTCGCATAGAAGCCCCGTTGTACAGTAAACGGAGGAAAGAGTCATGGATTTTGTTCAGAATTATCTCGGAATCGGGATCATGGTCATCGGCGGACTGTTTGCGGTGCTGGGAGTACTGCTCCTGCTGAACCACAACGGCGGCGCAAAGATCATTATTGGCATTGTCATGGCGGCGGCGGGACTTGCGGGAGCAGGAGTCGGCTACACGATTGACCAGAAAGTGGAAGTGACCTACACAGTATCTGATATTACAGCGGTTTCTGCAAGAGACTCCAACAATGTCTACCGTGTCAAGCTGGTATCGGACGGCGGCGTGGATACATGGATTTATCTCAATGATAATCAGCTTCCTGCGTTTCCGCAAGGCGAAAAGGTGACACTCACCAAGCGGCAGCTCAAAGTATACACCGATCAGGGTGCAGCCGCAAACGAGGGAGAAAACAAGTAACACAAAAAGCACCTGCTGTGAAAGGCAGGTGCTTTTTGCAAGAAAATTTCCAAAAACCCCTTGCAATCCGTGCAAGTTTCTGTTATAATATTGTTGTATGTGTGTCTGTGCTGTACAGCGGCGCGGCACGAAGTCTATTTCACACGAAGAAAAGAGGAGTTTTCATGCCTGCAAATATCGTTATCGGTACCCAGTGGGGTGATGAAGGCAAGGGCAAGGTCATTGACATTCTGGCATCCCGTGCCCAGGTCGTAGTACGTTCTCAGGGCGGCAACAATGCCGGTCACACTGTTGTCAGCGGCGGACAGACCTACAAGCTGCATCTGATTCCTTCCGGCATTCTGTATCCGGACACGATGTGTCTGATCGGTGCGGGAGTCGTAATGGATCCGAAGGACTTCATCGGTGAACTGGATTCCATGGAGAGCCGCGGCATTTCCACGAAGAATCTGAAAATCGACCCCCGTGCGCACGTTGTAATGCCGTGGCACATCACGCTTGACGGCTTGTCCGAGGCATTCCGCGGCGGCAACGACATCGGCACGACCAAGCGCGGCATCGGTCCGACTTATATGGACAAATACGAGCGCTGCGGCATCCGTGTCTGTGACCTGATTGATCCGGTGCTGTTCGAGCAGAAGGCACGCTCTACAGGCGAGCTGAAGAACAAGATCATCACAGCCGTATACGGCGGACAGGCACATGATCTTGATGCAGTCATTGCCGAATACAAGGCATACGGCGAGCGCCTCAAGCCCTATGTTGCAGATGTATCCGTCCTCACCTACGAGGCGTACAAGGCAGGAAAGACCATTCTGTTCGAGGGTGCGCAGGCAACGCTGCTGGACATTGATTTTGGTACATATCCTTTTGTTACAAGCTCTCACCCGCTTTCGGGCGGTGTGTGTGTGGGCACGGGTGTCGGCCCGAAGATGATTGATAACATCATCGGCGTAGCGAAGGCATACACGACCCGTGTAGGCAAGGGACCGTTCCCGACGGAGCTGTTTGATGAGACAGGCGAAACGATCCGCAACAAGGGCGGTGAATTTGGCACGACCACAGGCAGACCGAGAAGAACGGGCTGGTTTGATGCTGTGATCGTGCGTCATTCCGTGCGTGTCAACGGACTGGACGGACTTGCCATCAACAAGCTGGACACCCTGTCGGGCATCGGTGATCTGAAAATCTGCACAGGTTATGTCAAGCCCGACGGCACGAAGCTGCATGATTTCCCGTCCTCATTGGAGGAACTGGCAGAGTGTGCGCCGATCTATGAAGAATTTCCGGGATTTGACGATGACATTTCGCAGTGCCGCAAGTTTGAGGAGCTGCCTGAGACCTGCCGCAAGTACATTGAGCGACTTGAAGAGCTGTGCGAATGCAGAGTCTGCATGGTAGGCGTAGGACCTGACAGAGAGCAGCAGATCGAGCGATAAGTTCCGCCCCGTAATTTGAATCGAAGAGGTGAACGAAAGATGCCGGATAATGACAATCTGCTTGGCGAGACTCCGGAGATATGGACAGGCAGCGAGGAAAAGAAAGGCGCTCCGGTGCTGGATGAAAGTGATCTTGCGGGACTGCTTGGTGATGAGCCGCAGGTCTGGACGGGAAACACGCAGCAGAAAGGTGCGCCGGTGCTGGACGAACAGGTCATGCTGGACGAGCCGACCGTGCCGACCTACACACCGCAGGAAGCGCCGAGGCATGATGATCTTCTGCAAGCCGATGTCGGAGATCTGCTTGGCGGCGGCGAGCCGGAAGCATATGATGAAGTGGGAGAATTTTGCAGGAAGCTGCAATTTGACGAGAATCTGAAAGCAACATTCCAGACACTGGATGCAGAGAAGCAGCAGCAGGTTGTGGAGATGCGTGCAGGACAGCTTGGTATACCTGCGCCGATGATTCCGAACGCACTGCGTCCGAAGGTAGAAGAGGCACTGCCGGAGGCAGCAGAAGTAGAGCTGGAGGAAGCGCCTGAGCCGGAAGAGTACGTTCCCCAGTTCAAAGATGAAGACCTGGAGCGCATCAAAGAGGAATCGAAGAAACCGCAGAAATACGTTCCCCCGCCGGTGGAAATGACGGAGGAGAAGAAGCAGGAAAACCGCCGCATCATGAATGAACTGCGTGAAGAGCGTGAGCGAGAGCTTGCGAAGAAGGGATTTACGCAGCTTATCATTCTGACCGTGATCGGAGTTATCGCAGCGATCGGATTCGGGCTGTTCTTCACTGCTGCGGGGCCGTTCGCCATCAAGCCGGACATAGAGTTAGGCGGATTCATGGCAGTTGTGAAGAAGGCTGCACCGATCGTTGCAGTTGTAATGGGCATAGCGTCGCTGCTTCTGGCGCTGCCGCTGCCGCAGTTGAAAGGTCTGACCAAATTCGTCTTTGTGATTTCGTTTATCCTGTCGTTGTTCCCCGGAATACCGATGCTGATCCAGAAAGCGAACGTAGCGGTGAGTGCAATTGTATTTCTGCTTGCGCTTGGCGGTTCGATTGCGGTAGTGGTGGTCATGTCCGTCAGCGATGCCATCAATGCCTACAACAAGCACGGCAATTCCTGAATTTACAAAAAAATCCCCCGAACGAGCATCGGGGGATTTTGTATTCACATATCGTTTCTGTTTTCGAGAGCCTTGTAGAGTGTAACCTCGTCCGCAAATTCGAGCGTACCGCCGACAGGGAGACCGAATGCAAGGCGGGTGACTTTCACGCCAAGAGGTTTGATGAGCTGAGAGATATAAGCGGCAGTCGCATCGCCCTCAACGGTTGGATTGGTTGCCATAATGACCTCATCCACGCCGCCGTTCTGCACTCGTCTGACCAGTGAACGGATGCGCAGGTCATCGGGCATCACGCCTTTGAGGGGAGAGATCAGCCCATGCAGCACATGATAAACGCCCCGATATTCGCCGGTGCGTTCAAAAGCGCTGATATCCTTCGGCGTTTCCACGACGCAGATAACGGAACGGTCACGGGTGAGATCGTCGCAGATCGGGCAAAGCTCCTGATCGGTGAGATTTTCGCAGCAGCGGCAGAAATGCACCGTTTTTTTGGCATTGAGGAGCGCCTGTGCAAACGTCTCGACATCCTCGGTACTCATGGACATCACATGATAAGCAAGCCGGGCAGCGGACTTCATCCCGATACCCGGCAGGCTTGCGAACTGTTCAGTCAGAATGACGAGGGGCAAAGCGTCATGGTTTGCCATTAGAACAAGCCGGGCAGAGAAACGCCGCCGGTGATCTTGCTCATCTCGTCCTCAGTGGTTGTCTCGATCTGTGTAACAGCCTCATTGACAGCGCTGATAATGAGATCCTGAAGCATTTCGATGTCGTCAGCATTGACAACTTCGGGCTTAATGGTGAGGGACTTGATGATCTTCTTACCACTCATCACGAGTTCCACAGCGCCGCCGCCGGCAGTTGCCGTGAAATCACGGGCTTCGATCTCGTCCTGCAAATCGGTGATCTGATCCTGCATTTTCTGAGCCTGACGGATCATCTGGTTCATATTCTGCGCATTATTGCCTGCGCCCTTCGGTACTCTTGCCTTCATAACTTGTCTACTCCTTTTAATTTAATATAGGCGAACTCCCCAAAACACGGGAAATCCATTATGTAACAGCAGTCGTTTTAATGCCGCTGTTCTGAGCTTTTTCTATGACCTGAGCATACCATTCCGATTTTGCCGCCTGTTCGGAACATTTTGCAAGGACTTTGAAACGTTTCCCCATCACCTGTTCAATGGCATCACCAAGCGAAGCAGCATTCTCGCGAATCCGGAACATATCGAGAAACAGGGAATTTTCGGCAGTGATGAAGATCACGTTTTTACAGTAGACCGCAGTAGAACGGTCAAGGGAACCGGCGACCGCAGGATTGAGCTTGGCGCACAGTTCGAGAATATCCGCCCACTGAGGGAGAGGAGAAAAATCAGACAATTTGAGTTTTCTCACATCGACTTCGGGTTCAGGTTCGGCAGCGGGAGAGGAATGTGGTCTGGTCAGTTCCGCCTCTTTGGGAGTAAGGGACGGAGCAGCAGGGCGGCTCTCCAGTGCAGCAATGCGTTCCTGTAACGCCTGTATCTGGGAGGAATTGACAGAAGGCGCAGCGCCTGTCTGACAAAGCCGTATCAAAGTCATTTCGAGTTCTACTCTGCGGTTGATGGATCTGCCCATTTGCTCACGGCAATTCTGGAGCGCATCGAGGATTCCCATGATTAAATCCATATCGGAATCGGCAGCCAGAGCCTGCAAAGCGGAGATCTCGTCATGCATACAATGCAGCAGCGACGTATCACCTGTTGCTTTGAGGAGCATGACATCACGCTGCATGAGAACGAGTTCTTCACAGAGCCGCTGCAAATCCTTGGAAGCGTCGTGAAGTTGCGCAACGGTCTGCAAAACGGAAGCGGTATCCCGTTTATGGATCGCATCGAGCAGACGGAGCAGATAATCACGACCGGCAGCGCCGGCAGCCTCTGCCGTGATCTGTGCAGTAATTGTCTCACCGAACGCAGCGCAGCGGTCGAGCAGAGAAATGGCATCACGCATACCGCCGTCGGAGAGTCTTGCCATCAGTTCAGCGGCATCGGGTTCAAGTGCGAGGTTTTCCTGTTCTGCGATGAAGCGAAGCCTTGCGACGAGATCCTCCTGACGAATGCGGCGAAAATCGTACCGCTGGCAGCGGGAAATGATCGTAGCGGGGACTTTATGGATCTCCGTTGTAGCCAGAATGAACTTGACATACGGCGGAGGTTCCTCCATAATTTTCAGCAGCGCATTGAAAGCGCTTGCGGAGAGCATATGCACCTCATCGATGATGTAGACGCGAAAGCGGCACATTTCGGGAGTATAGACAGTAGCATCCCGCAGATCGCGGATATCCTCAACGCTGTTATTGGAAGCGGCATCAATCTCGATGAGATCGGAAAGTGTCCCGGCCTCAGCCGCTTTACAGGCAGCGCATTCAAGGCAGGGATTGCCGTCCTCCTGCGGATGTTCGCAGTTGACAGCTTTTGCAAGGATACGCGCACAGGTTGTCTTGCCGGTACCTCTTGAACCTGTGAACAGGTAAGCATGGGCAGTCGTCTGACGGCGTATCTGATTTTGTAATGTAACAGTGACCTGCGGCTGAGACAGCACGTCAGCGAAAGTCATAGGCCGCCACTTTCTGTAAAGTGCCTGATACACGTCAAACCCTCCTCTGCCGGTACAGCATGACATAAAACAATTCGGAACATAGGTGTGCAGGCTTGCTGCGGCACATGAAACGATCCGCTTAATGCTGCTCGGTTCCCCGCCTGACATGGTTCACAGTGCTTCATTGCACAGGGCCCGCACACCTATATTCCGAACTGCGTGACATACACGCCCGAATAATAATATTATAGCATAAAACCGCAGAAAATGCAAGCCCCGAATTTATATTTTTGTTGTTTGGCATCAAATTTCGGGCAATATGCATAATTTATCAAATTGTTTTTGTGCATTCAGACAATTTTTTGAAAAAGGCTTGTAATTTGTCTCCGGATTTGGTATAATGTATACATGGAATGGCGAAAATTTCTAACCTCTTTCTTATATTTTTAGAAAAATAGCACGACAACTGCCTGTCGTGCTATTTTTCTATGCCGATCAGATACGCCGTAAAAAGGTGGGCATCCTGTTCAGGGACACCCACCTGTGTGATCTGATGCATTACTTGGTCTTCTTCTTTTTGGCTGTTGTCTTTTTGGAAGCAACGGGCTTCTTTTCAGTGCTGGGCTTTCTGCCTCTTTTAGCGGGAGTTGCGGGAGCGGCCTCAGCAGGAGCTTCAGCTTCAGCGGGAGCTTCAACCACATCGGTTTCTGCGGGAGCAGCCTCAGCCTTGACTTCCTCTTCTGCCTTCTTCTTGACAGCCTTCTTCACGGGGATAATACCGCCGAGAACCAGCAGCTTGGACAGGCTGTCATCATGGCTCAGCTCGACCAGAAGGCGACCCTGTTCGTAAGCGTTCTCAAGGGTGAGCTTACCCTCAGCAACAGCGAGAATATCGTCACCGGAAACGGTCAGAAGTGCATCACGGTCATTGTAATCATAAGGGCAAACAAAGAGAGAACCGTTAGCGACTTCCATATAGAAAGCGCCCTCAGCTTCGCCGGTCACATTTACCTGTACAGCGATATGCTCCTCAATTTTAGACGCATCTGCTTTCGCAAGTGCAAGCTGTACTTTTTTTACAAGCTCATGATATGTCATTGCGTATCACCTTTCTCTTACCGGGCGCAGAAATTTGCGTACCGTATTGTAATTTAATTATAGATACATTATACAGGATATTGCGGGATTCGTCAATGAAAAATTCGCATTTTCGGCATTTCAAACAACAAAGAGTCTTTATTTATCGGTAAAATTATACAAGCGGTGCAATTGGCAGGCATAAAAAGCGAGAAATTCCCGAAAAACGTCACTGTAAAATGATATCCTGCATTCAGTATAGGCAATTTTGCGGACATTATGCACCGCATCGCACAGCACGGGAAAAACTGCGGCAGTAGAAACGGGCGGTGTAAATTTATATGATTTTAACAAACGGATAAAAAAATGTGCAAAATCTCTTGACGTGAACAGCAAAATCGGTTATAATAGACATAGAGACTTATCAAAGGAGGGACTCACCTTGACTACGGTTTTATTTGCAGCTTCCGAATGCGTACCATTCGTAAAGACCGGCGGTCTTGCTGATGTTGTAGGCGCTCTGCCCAAAAATCTGGATAAAACCCGTTTTGATGTGCGTGTCATCATTCCGTACTACACCTGTATTCCGGGTAGATACCGCAACTTCTTCCATTACCGTCATCATTTCTACATGGATTATGCGGGGAAGCAGGAGCACGTCGGCATCATGGAATATGAATATGACGGCATCAAGTTTTATTTTGTGGACAACGAGTACTACTTCAACGGCGAATCGCCCTACTCCAGCGACCTGCACTGGGACATTGAGCGTTTTACATTCTTCTGCAAGGCGGTACTGGCGATGATGCCTGTCATCGGCTTTCATCCGGAGATCATCCACTGTCACGACTGGCAGACGGGACTGATTCCTGTGCTGCTGCACTCGACGTTTGCGACGCACCCGTTCTATCAGGGTGTCAAGTCGATCATGACCATACACAATCTGAAATTCCAGGGTGTATGGGACATCAAGGCATTCCAGTACAACACAGGTCTGCCGGATTATATGTTCACGCCGGATAAGCTGGAATTCCATCGTGATGCGAATATGCTCAAGGGCGGACTTGTCTACGCCGATTATATCACGACCGTATCTGAGACATACGCCGAGGAGATCAAAACGCCTGAATTTGGTGAAAATCTGAACGGCTTGCTTTCGGCGCGTTCGGCATCGCTGCGGGGCATTGTGAACGGCATTGACTACAACGTCTGGGATCCGATGAAGGATAAGAAGATCGGCTGGAATTTCGACACGAACAACTATCTGCAAGGCAAGAAAGAGAACAAGCGCATTTTGCAGGAGACACTGGGACTGCCGCAGGATGACCGTGTCATGGTCATCGGCATCATTTCCCGTCTGACGGATCAGAAGGGACTGAATCTGCTGGGCGAAGTATTCGAGCGTTTTCTGGATGAAAACACGCAGTTCATCGTCATCGGCACAGGCGAACCGGGCTATGAGAATATGTTCCGCTATTTTGCGGGGCGTTATCCGGAGCGTTGTTCAGCGAATATCTGTTACAATGACGAGCTGGCGCACAAGCTCTATGCGGGTGCAGATATGATGCTGGTACCTTCCCGCTTTGAGCCGTGCGGACTGACGCAGCTCATCGCCCTGCGATACGGATCGGTACCGTTGGTGCGTGAGACAGGCGGTCTGAAGGACACCGTCGAGCCGTACAACGAATTTGAGCAGACAGGCACGGGCTTTACGTTCCATGATTTCTGGTCGGAGAGCTTCTTGGGTGCTGTCAACTATGCAAAATCGGTATACTTCAACCACCGTGAGGAATGGGATGCCATGATCCTCCGCGGCATGGAGAAAGATTTCTCGTGGAACACCTCTGCCAAGCAGTACGAAGGTATGTACGAGTGGCTGCTCGGCAAATAACAACTGCATAACACAGTTTTGCCCTCATCGCCGAACGGCGGTGGGGGCGATTCTTATGGCAGATTCTGGGTATGATTTTGCCTGTTTTGGATAAAAGCGACAAATTCGGAATGGAAAATTCTACACAGTTACTTCCCTGAAAATTCATAAAATTCACAATTTATTCACAAACGGGGCGCAAAAATGTGCTATAATGAACTTGTGAAGATACACAGTTATTTTTGAACTGTGATAGAAGTTTTTTGCATAGATAGAAAGGACGATGTATTATGTTTTCCAAGACAATGACGACCCGTATGAAGGCAGCGACTGTAGCAGCTCTGATGTGCCTGTCCGCTGCGGGTGCTTCCGTTCCGGTGATGATGACAAGAACAATGGACGTATACGCAGTATCCGTTGGTGAGACACTGCCCGCAACAGAGGGCAAGAATGTCTATCTGGGCTATACCGCAGATCTGGCGACAAGCGGAGTGAAGAACATCACCCTGACGCTGAAAGCCGACTATACGGGCAATTTCTCCTACGGCTTTGGTATCGGCATTGCAGAAGATCCGTGGTGGATGGAGTGGAACGGCACGAAAAAGACATGGGTGGACACCAAGGGCGGAACGGTGGAAGTTCCGGGCACGTCCGTACCGGTCAAGGAGGGCGAAGAATTCACCATTCAGATCGACACTTCCACGCTGAAACTGAAATACGATCCCAAGACATCGCAGTATCCGGCAGAGTTCCAGTTCCGCAACTATTACAGCGGCGAGGATGACGGCACGATCACCGTAGTTTCCGTAGAGGCGAACGGCAAGGCAATTTCCGAAGAGCCGACCGAAGAAACAAAGGAAACCGAAGCCGAAACCGAAACCGCGACAGAAACCAAAGAGGCAGAGCCACTCAGCGAAAAGCTCAGTGCAAAGGATGTGTTTGAGGGTTACTGGGCAGACTATGCAGCAAGCGGCATCAAGAACGTAGCGGTCACATTCACCGCTGACTTTACGGGTACTGTGAATTTCGGCATGGGCATCGGTCTGGCAGATAAGCCGTACTGGAACGAATATGATGCCAAGACCAAGGGCTGGATCGACACCAAGGACGGCACGATCGACGCACAGGGCACGACCGCAAAGGTAGAAAAGGGTGAGGAATACGTTGTCGTATTCGACACCTCGAAGCAGGAGCTTTCCTACACGCCCAAGGATGACAAATATCCGGGCAAGTTCCAGTTCCGCAACAATGATGTCAGTGAAAAGGGCGGCAGCATCACGCTGACGGGCATCGAAGTCAACACCAAGCTGAAATCCACGATCGTAGAAGACGAGGGCAGCAGTACAGAGGAAGACGAGCATTCCCTGTCGAAGAAGGACGGCAGCAAGTCCGCCAACAAGACCACAGGTGACAAGTGGACATTTGTGGATAACAAGGACGGCACAGGCACTCTGACAGCAACGCTTGCCCGTCAGCAGGAGTTCGGCAAATCCCCGCTGACCCTGACACAGGGTTTTGACGAGGAATACTATGCCAAAGAAGGCATCACACCGGAAGAAGGCACCGACAAGCTCAATGCGCATAAGTTTGATTACAACGGCTTTGGACTGAACGATGTCGGCGGTGCGCAGACGGTAGAATCCCTGCTTGTGACGATCACCAGTGACGGTCACCCGCTGAAAAACTTCATGTACGGCGGCGGTCTGAACGTAGAGAACGCTTCACCGGCGGATACAGAAGCGGCGAAGGCGGCAAAGGGCGTGGCGATCGACACCAAGTCCGGCTACTGGTACAACGACATGGGTCAGGACAAGATTGCAGAATATGAGAAAGCAGGCGTAGAATTTGGCATTACTCCGTCCTATGGCTATTATCTTTCCGCAGAGGATAACCCGCTTGGCGAGTATTTCAATGTATACTGGGATGTACCGGAAGAAGTGAAGCAGTACGAGCGCAACGGTTCGATCTCGTTCCAGTACTGGTACGGTGTTGAGGATGCGGAGGAGTACACCGAACTGTCCGAAGTTGACCTTGCAGGCGGTGTCATCACCTATACAGAGGAGCAGACATTTGACTATTCCGGTGTGCAGACGAAGAAGATCGGCGAGACGATCAAGGCAGGCAAGACCGGCACAGCGATTGAGTACAAAGATCTGGGTCTGAAGCCGTGGAATGAAGTCAAGGCAATGGTATTCACGCTGGATGCAGGAGCAGATCTGGATAAGCTGGTTTACGGAGTCGGCACATCTGTAGGCGATGAATTCAAGATGTTCTCACCGGAGGGGGAGAACTGGGATTATGTGATGCTTGACACCAAGAAGGGTGAAGTAGAGATCGTATGGTATGTACCGACAGGCGTTGTTCCGAATGTGGAATACGGCAACTTCCAGTTTGGTTACTGGTACGGCGGCAAGGGTGAGACAGAGCTTGCCGATGTGACACTGAAATCCGTTGACGTATACTATGCCGATGGTGTAGAGCCGACAGAGCCGCCCACGGAAGCCCCGACGGAGGCAACAACGGAAGCTACGACCGAAGCGACCGAAGCGACCACAGCGGAGCTGCTCAAGCCCAACTACGGTGATGCCAATGTAGACGGTGATGTGAACATTCTGGATGTCATTGCAACCAACAAATATCTGGTAGGTTCGAGAGAACTTTCCCCGCAGGGACTGCTCAACGCTGATGTCAATGACAGCGGTGATGTTGGCAGTGATGATGCTCTGAACATTCTGAAATGCGCACTGAATATTATCAAGCAGAGTGCATTCCCGCTGAAAAAGTGATCTGTTGATTTCCGAACCCCCGATGCCGTCAGGTGTCGGGGGTTTTGTCAGGTAAGAGCTGTAAACGAGCATGAACGCATAATTTGTCAGACGAAACTATTTACAAACGTATGCAGATGTGCTATAATAGTATCAGAAACCAGATAAGGGGGGTAGCGGTATGCGGTATCACAAGGAGAGTTTCAGCAATTACTATCAGGAAATGTCGTCAGCTCTGCGAGGATTTGTCCTGCCTCGGTGGGAAGATTTTCCGGATCTGGAGCTGTACATGGATCAGATGATCGTACTCATCAACCGTTACCTGTCATTTCAGGACGACGACAAAGTGGTAACGGCATCCATGATCAACAACTATGTAAAAGCACGTCTGATGCCTGCGCCTGTCCGCAAGAAATACGGAAGATCGCATCTTGCGTATCTTGTGGTGATCTGTTCGCTGAAAGATGCGCTTGGCATGGCAGTGATCGAGAAGATGTTCCCGCCCGGTATGGAGGGAGACATATTGCGGGAGCGTTACAATGCCTTTGTGGAGAATCAGGTCAAGGCGTATCATTTTGTAGCGGACAACATAGACAGTGTAGCCATACCGCTTTTGCAGGAGAAGGAGCGAATTTCGGACCGTATCCATGATCTGGTGATGCAGGTCGGAGTTTCCGCAAACATTGCGAAAAATCTTGCCGAGCGATTCGCATCGCAGCAGGAAGACGAACCGCAGTAACAAAAGCCTTGCAGATGAAACTGCAAGGCTTTTGTGATTTCATACCTATAAATGAGCATTCTTGGCAAAGTATACAAGGTTACGGGCTGGTATTGGGGGGCTGCTCGGCGAACGCCCCCGTCCCCTCTGTCCTTACGGACATCTCCCCACCTTGTGGAAAGTCTACCCCAACCCCCCTCGGCATAAGCAGACAGCCAGCGAGGAACGAACGCGGCTGGTCGCTTATACAGAGTAGGGCGGTGACCGCCCTGCACCCGCATCGCTTTTGTGCATTTTGACGGTTTATGCTCATTTATAGCTCATACAATATCGACAGGGTGACCCAGTGCAGGGCGGCTGTAGCGGAAGCGCACGAACCGATCTCCCTGATAGGTCAGATAGCCGTCCTGATTGAACGGAGTTTCTTTAAAGGCAGCACGGGGAGCGATCAGGCGGAGGGACTGCCCCTCACGGGTTTCAAAGACGAGTTCAAAGAACTCATTGGAAAGCGTAGCATGGCCTGTGCTGTCCACAACACGTTTGCGCTCATCAATTTTATGTGTCAGGATGGCAATGACAGTATGTGGGGTATCGGGGTCGTCATCAGCTCTTTTGAGTTGTTTTGCACGTCGTTGAGAAGACTTTTCCGGCTTTTCCCGATGAAGTGTCAGATGTACAGGGTGAGCAGGCATCAGGTTATCGTCGAGTTCCTCAACGAAGAATCTGAAAAGTCCCCGCAGTGTACCGCCGGTGAGTCTGAGCAGGCAGAGCAGAAACACGAGAAAAGTACCTAAAGTAATCAAGACATACTGCATGAGATGTACCCTTTCTGTAGTGAACCGAGTAATTGCAAGCGATGCGGGTGCAGGGCAGATATACCCCGATACCGGCATCAGAGTGTCAGCCGAATACCACCGACGCCACGGATTTGCAGGACGTGGCAATTGCCCTCACCGAGTACGGTTTCCATTGCTGTGCGGAAGTCCTCAAGCATATCCAGCGGGACGTAAGCCTGAACCGTGCCGGCGAACCCGCCGCCGTGAACACGGGCAGCGCCTCTGCCGCCGAGGAGGTCTTTGCAGAGAGCGATGGTCAGGGCGACTTCCATATGACGGGGATCGTCATAGAGTGACACATTCTGGAGGTACTGGAACGAGGAATGTCCCGAAGAGCTGATTGCGGCAAGATACTGTTTGAAATAGCCATTCTGGAGGGACATCACAGCTCTCTGCACACGTTCATCGTCGGCAAAGTAATGCATTGCACGGAGGACAGCTCTGTCGCCGCATTCGATGCGCAGTCGTGGGAGTGCTTCCATGAAGGCATTTTTTTTGACCTCGGAGAGATGATCTTTGCCGAGAGCCTGAGCGACGGCATTCATTTCTTCGGGAATGGCAGCATAGGCAGCCGTCAGGTCGGTATGATCTGCACCGCTGTCGAGGATACAGAGGGCATAGCCTTCCTTGGCGAGATCGACATCTGTGCGGGTAAAGTTGGGGATGGGATTACGGAAATCGATGGCAATGACACCGCCGACGGAGCAAGCCAGCTGATCCATGAGACCGCAGGGTTTACCGAAGTATTCATTTTCGGCGAACTGCCCGATCTGAGCGATCTGAACAGCGTCCACAGAATCTTCAGCGAAGAAGCAATTGCAGATATTACCGACAAGCACTTCAAAGGCGGCAGAGGATGAGATACCTGCCCCCCGCTGAACAGCGGAAGTGGTGTAGGCATCGAAGCCGGTGACGAGGCAGCCGAGCTTGGTAAACTTTGCGGAAATGCCGCGCAGCAGAGCCGAAGAGCTGTTGATCTCACCGGGCAGGGGCTGCAAATCGCCGAGGTCGATCTCAATGGTAGCATAATCCTCTGATTTCAGGTGAATCTGCCCGTCCGACCGTTTGGCGGCGACAGCGATAATATCGACATTGACGCTTGCGGCGAGGACGTGACCGCCCTGATGGTCGGTATGGTTGCCGCAGAGTTCCGTTCTTCCGGGTGCAGAGAACAGTTCGATCTCCCGTTCGGAGCCGAATTCCTCTGCAAATGCACGGACGGCATTGATAAAACGCTGGCGGTAGGGCGGCAGTTCCTCCACGGTACAGGCATACATCAGGGTAAGTGCCGCATCGAAGCTGCCGTTTTGTAAAGCATGAATGGCTTCTGTCTGTTTCATATTCTACTGATCTCCTTCCCTTAGGTGATACAAAAGCAGGCGAACCGAGCGCCTTATTTATAGTATAATATAAAACAAACATTTTTTCAAGACCATTTTATGAATTTCTATTGAATTTGTGATAAATTTATTAGACTTTCCCGGAAACCGGAGAAGTGTCAGATTCCGCAGGATATTTTGTGCCTGACAAAGAGACTCTACCGCAGGAATACTGTATGTATTGCAAGGGAGAGGCTCAAAGTCAGGTGCAAAAGAGACAAGGAAGATGATGCTTCGGAAGTTTCTGAGGAAGTCTATTCAACTTGGAAGCACATTGCGGTAAACGGCGGGAGATCAATTACAAATTCGCCGTTATTCCCTTCAATGACGGTACCGGCGGTATCGGGGCGGGAGCCGTTGTAAATATCTGCGCTTGTATCCATGAGGACTTTGAGGCGTGCGGCATCGCAGTGAACGTGATATTCCGGCTGTGCCGACCCTGCAAAATTGAACACGCCGACAATAGATTCCTTAGAGGAATAGCGCTGCATGGTATAACAGCACGGATAATTCTGCACAGCGTCTTTCCAACTGAACCCGCCGTCGGTGTAATCCCGTTCAAAGAGGGCAGAATGTTCGAGGTAGAGGTGATTGAGTTCTCTGATGAAGCGGTGGAATGCATCATGGATGGGATATTTGAGCAAAAACCAATCCTGTTCCCGTTTCTCGTCCCATTCCCGGAGCTGACCGAGTTCAGCGCCCATAAAGTCGAGGAGTTTTCCGGGGTGAATGGCATTATACATATAAAAAGCCCTTGCCTGTGCGAATTTCCCCTCATACAGACCGTACATTTTCTGAAGGATCGTTGCCTTGCCGTGAACGTTCTCATCGTGGGAGAAGGGCAGGATATAGTACTCGGAGTGATAATACATCATAGAGAATGTGAGCTTGTTATAATTACCGCTGCGGAAATAGGGGTCAGTCTGAAAATAGCTGAGGGTATCGTTCATATATCCCATATCCCACTTGTAATCGAAGCCGAGTCCGTCGCTCCAGACGGGAGCAGTGACTTTGGGAAAGTCGGTAGAATCCTCAGCGCAGAGGATCGCGCTGGGGAAGCGTGCCTTAATGCCGGAATTCATTTTGCGGATGAAATCAATAGCGCAGTGATTGACACCGCATTCAGGTCTGCCCCGCCAGTAGATCATGCGGCTGATGGCATCCATACGGAGACCGTCGAAGTGGTACTCATCGAGCCAGTAGACGGCGCAGGACTGTAAAAAGCTTTGCACCTCGCCTTTGGAGTGCATGAAATTATAGCTGCCCCACTCGCTGATACCGGAAGCGGCATCGGGGTACTCATAGAGAGGAGCGCCGTCAAAGCGGGCAAGTCCGTAGCTGTCGATGGCGAAATGCACGGGGACGAAATCGAGCAGAACGCCGATACCTGCGCAGTGGCACTTATCGACGAATGCCTTGAGCTGTGCAGCCGTCCCATAGCGGGAAGTGGGAGCGAAGAAGCCGGTATTCTGATACCCCCAGCTCACGTCGGCGGGATGTTCGGCAATGGGCATCAGTTCGATGTAATTATAGCCCATTTCCCTGACATAGGGGATAAGGCGGTCAGCGAGTTCCTCATAATTGAACCAGTCGCCGCTTTCGTCTTCGTCCTTGACTTTTTTCTGTTTCCACGAACCGCAGTGCAGCTCATAGATATGCAGGGGTCTGTCCTTGCAGTCGGAGCGTTGTTTCATCCATTGCTGATCGTGGAAGCGATACTCCGAGAGATCCCGCAGAACGGAGCAGAACGCAGGACGCAGATCCATGCCGTAGCCATAGGGGTCGCAGTGTTCGGTATAATTGCCGTCGTTGTGCCATACCTTATATAAATAGCGCTGACCGGCTTTTGCTTGCGGAACGTAGACTTCCC
>JAILPP010000039.1 GCA_024699425.1 Oscillospiraceae bacterium
TAAAGGGCATATCTTCCACAGGTGACTCCGTTCCGAGCATCGAGCTGACCGTTCCGCAGGCGGCAATAATCATCTTGACAGGATGCCTGCGCAGAAAGGCAATGTCCTCCTGTGTGTAGCGGCGGATGGTCTGACGGCTGCGTGTTCCGTAGGGAATCCGTGCCGTATCGCCAAAATAAATGATATTCTCATGCGGCATGATCTGATTGAGAACCTTGACAGCGGTCAGTCCGCCCATTCCCGAATCAAATACGCCGATCGCATCACGATTCATGCTGCACCTCAGACCACACGGTCATTGTTGTCAATTGCCTGCTCGATCAGCTTATCCAGCAGATACTGCGGTTCCATGCCGAGGTGCTTCATCAGCTTGGGATACATACTAATGGATGTAAAGCCGGGCATGGTGTTGATCTCATTGAGAATGATCTCGCCCTTGTCCGAAAGGAAGAAGTCCACACGGGAAAGCCCCTTGCAGCCCATTGCCTTGTAAGCCCTGACTGCCGTCTGCTGAATGGCACGGGCGGTTTCCTCCGGAAGTTCTGCCGGAATGGAAAGTTTGGAATCCGGAAGGTTGTATTTGGCATCGAAGTCATAGAACTGCTTGCAGGATTCGATTTCCCCGACAAAGGAAGCGAACGGCGCATCATAGCCGAATACTGCCACTTCCAGCTCTCTGCCGACGATCTCCTCTTCAATGATGACCTTTTCATCATGTGCAAAGGCGATCTTGATGCCCTCGATGAGCTGTTCCTCGTTGACGGCACGGCTGACACCAATGGACGAACCCGCATTCGCAGGCTTGACAAACAGCGGATAGCCCAGTTCTTCCGCAATGCTGCGTGCCTTTTCGGTGATATGGTTCATCTCGTAATCAAGGATCATGCGCCATTTTGCCGTGCGGATCCCGTTGTAATCCAGAATGGTATGTGTGGCAGACTTATCCATGCAGGCAGCGGAGGAAAGCACACCGCAGCCGACATAGGGGAGCTTTGCCATCTCCAGCAAGCCCTGAATCGTTCCGTCCTCACCGTTTCTGCCGTGCAGGACAGGGAAAACCACATCTACTTTCTTGACGATCGCCGCACCGTTTTCAGTCGTTACGATGCCGTGATGAATGGGGTCGGGGGAAAGGATCGCAGAGGTGCAGTCCGGGTCACGCTCCCACTCCCCGTTGGGAATGGAAGCAATACCGCCGGGGTAGCAGAGCCATCTGCCCTTCTTGGTGATGCCGATGCAGATCACCTCATACTTCTCTTTCGGGATATTGTCAATCACGAATGCGGCGGATTTCAGTGAAACATCATGCTCACTGGAAGCACCGCCGAATAAAACCGCAACTCTGATCTTTGACATAGCTATGATCTCTCCTTACCTTACTGAAGCCGTGCGAAACCTACCGCAGGGCGCTTACTATTTATTGTATCATATTTTACCGCAAACTGCAAGTGCTACAATAAAAAAACTTTTCCGCCCTCCTGCATCTTTTCTGAACTATATGCCCAAAGAACGGACAACAGAACTCTGTCCGAATCGAAAGTATTGACATAATTTCCAAATCTCGACCGTCTGCCTTGTTGGATATGTCGATTTCTTGGCTGAAAAATTGCAATTTGTTCTGAAATGTGGTATACTAATCATGTATGTATATTCACCCTCCGGAGGTTCACATTCATGAATTTTGTCAATAAACGAAATCTTGGGATTGATATCCTGTGCTGCGTCGGTGTACTGATGCTGCTTGCGCTGCAATACATGGAAGCGGCGGGGTTCAGGACCATGCCGTTCACATCATGGTCAACGGCGCTGCCCGTCATGATCCGCTGGTTCTGTCTTTCCGGTGCAGCGCTCCTGAGTGCGGGAACAGGTTATATCCTCTGTGCCAAAAAATGGAGTACAGGATACTTCAAAATCCTCATACGGCTTGTGTATATCTATCTGGTATGCAGCGCCCTCGGACTTGTCATGCGTGTCTTTCTGTTCAACGATTTCATTGACGGTACAGACATTCTGCGCACAATTTTCAGCTTCTCTGCAACAGAGACAAGCCGTTTTGCGGGAATGTACTTTGCACTTCTGATCGCTGCACCCTATCTGAATGCGTGTTTTCACGGGCTGAAATCCCGCAGGGCGCAGTTCAGTCTGCTTGCCATGCTGCTGCTTGCCGCAGGGTTGCAGCCGATGCTCTATGTTTCGGGGGATTATCTGCTTCCGGAATGGTGCAAATATCTGTTCCCGATCGCCTGCTATATCGGCGGTGCTTATATCCGTAAAAACATGAAGGAACACAGTTTTGGTCTGATGTTTTCTGCCATGCTCCTGCTTCTTCTGCTGGAGACGATCACGGTCACAGGACAGAGTGTCCCTGTCGGTACACTCAACTGCACATGGCTGGACAGCATGGCAAGCCTGCCGAGTCTCGGCATCGGACTGCTGATGCTGCTGCTCTTCCACAGCAAGAAGAATGGTATGGGTTCGGCGCATCTGTTCTTTGCAGGTGCTGCTGCGGGGGCGCTCTGTTCGCTTCAGCTCGGAGACCTGATGATTGATGCCGCACTTCCTGCCGTTGTGGAACGTACCCCCACCACGGAGGGTCAGCTTGCCTATGGATTTTTCATTGTTCCTGTTGTATTTGTACTGGGCTGCGTGTTCGGACTGGTGCTGCAAAGTCCGCTGTTCCTCATCAACACCTATCTGTACGGAACAGAAGGCGAGGAGGAATACGATGATGACGACGAGGATTCCCGTCCCCGCCGCCGGAAACGTCCCGAAGTCGTGGTACCTCGGCGGACACATACCCAGCCTTCCCGCACGGAACACAACAGCTCACGCCACACGATCTCTGTTCCCGTCTCCGAACCTGAGCTGAAAGTCAGACTGACACAGCCTTCCATGGACGTCCCTGCCGGCATTCATGAAACGGATATGCCTGAGCCTGAGCCTGAACCCAAGCCCGCCTACCGCGGAAAGTACTTCGCCGAACCGGAAGAACCGGAGGGAGTGCGTGTGTATCAGCCGCCGAACCGTTCTCTGCCGCAGCCGCAGGACAGGGATATGAAGGTATATGTTCCCAAACATGCAGCGCCTTCCCGCAATGAAAGGAGAAAGCCATGAAACTTCTGATGATCGGTGACGTTGTGGGAGCCCGCGGATGCAGTTTTCTCGCACGAAAGCTCCCTGCACTCAAAAAGCAGTACGAAATTGACATTGTCGTTGTCAACGGTGAAAACTCCGCAGACGGCAACGGCGTTACATCACAGTCGGCACGTTCCCTGTTTCAGGCGGGTGCTGATATTATCACCACGGGAAATCACGCATTTCAGCGGCGTAATGAATTAAGTCTCTTTGAAAACGAATGCATTCTTCGTCCCGCAAATTACTCCGATGCCTGCCCCGGACACGGTTACATAATATACGATATGGGCAGTACGCAGATTGCCGTTGTGAATTTGCAGGGTGTGCTGTTCATGGATTCGCTGGACAATCCGTTCAATACCGTTGACCGCATTCTCGAAGCGATCGGAACGCCCAATATTTTTGTGGATTTCCACGCCGAAGCCACTTCCGAGAAACGTGCACTGGGGCATTACCTGACAGGGCGTGTGACCGCAGTGGTCGGTACACATACCCACGTCCCGACAGCGGATGCCTGCATTCTGGGCAGCCACACGGGATACTTAACCGATGTCGGCATGACGGGCGCTGAGGATTCCGTCCTCGGTGTTGAGAAACAGATTGCCATCGACAGGCTCCGCCTGCACGTCCCCGTGCGCTTCAAAGAGGCAAAAGGAGCGTGCTGGCTTTGCGGCGCTGTGATTGAATTTGATAAGCAATGTGGTAAATGCACAAAAATGGAATCTCTGATTGTGAGATAATAAACAAAAATCACGAAAACCACTTGCAATTTTTCTGCGTATGTTGTATAATAGAGGTAAGCTGTTGCATTGTTTTCAGCGTATCAAAACACAATTTTCAATCTACCAAGGAGGTTCTTATGGAAGTATTAAAGGTTTCATCTCGTTCTGTTCCCAATTCTGTAGCAGGCGCTATTGCAGGCGTGATCCGTGAAAACAAGACTGTGGAGATTCAGGCAGTCGGCGCAGGTGCGGCAAATCAGGCGATCAAGTCGGTTGCCATTGCACGCGGCTATCTTGCCCCGATCGGCATTGATCTGATCTGCATTCCGGCATTCACCAGTATCCAGATCGACGGCGAAGACCGCACCGCCATCAAGCTGATCTGTGAGCCTCGCTAAACCGAAACAAAACCCCCTGTCTCCTTTCGGAAGCAGGGGGTTTTCGTTTAGAAGAAGCCGAGATCCTGTTTTGAAATATCGAAATACTGTTCCAGAACCGCAATATAATATCGGAACACGACCTTGCCGTTGTACGTCATGACATCGCCTTCCTGCGGGATTCCGAGTTTGTCGAGATCTTCATTCGTCAGCTCTGAGAATTTCACCTTCCGCAGATCATCTACCTGAATGCCGAGCTGCTTGAAAGAGCGTTCGCCCATCTCGTCCACATGCATCTCCGGTTCATCCATGTGCAGAACTTCTCTGTCCTCTTCGGTAAGCGGGTACATCAGCGCATGAAACGCTTCCGGACCCATCGTGACTTCCTCACCGTTAGGATAGGTCACCTTGTAGGAATCCCTGCCGAGGATCTTCATCTGAGCGTCACTGAGATCGACCGTCACATCCTTGGAAATCGCCTTGATCTCCTGCATGATCTCATCACGGGTGGCAGTATCCCATTTGATCTCCACCTGCTCATTGAGGGGGCGCTCGACCACCACATCACGGGAAAGCCCCTTGACCTGAAACTGCACCAGATCATAATCGCGGTTCAGCTCATTGCTTTCCACCGTGACTTTGGTACTTCCGCTGGAACTGTCCATCGTCTGTGTTACCGTGTAGCGGTACATACCGGATTTCGAGGTTCCCGTTTCCACGACTGTTGCCACTGTGGAAGGGGCAAACAGCGAAGTTACAACGAAATACACCAGCGAACCGATCAGATACAGCAGCAGGATGACCGTGCCCCAGATCGTCTTTCCCGTCTCGCTCATGCCTGAGAAGAACAGCATGATAAGTCCGAGTACAAAAGGCGGCACCAGAACCCACCACTGCCCGAAATAAAACAGGATCGGCAGCAGCATTCCCGGCAGTATCAATATGCTGCACAGCTTCGTCAGCAGCGTGTCCCGTGTGTACAGCATGATAATCAGCGCAATGACACTGATGAGCGACAGCAGCAGACAGCATTGCTTCGGGTCTTTCAGTACCATATCATAATAGATCGACAGGTACGCAAACACGCCCACAAATAAGACATACACCGGACAGAGCAGGGAAACTGCCCGCTTTGTCCAAACATTACCAAAAAAACTCTTCATAGTCCTTTCCTCATACATCCGTGATCCGGTATGCATCCTTTCCAGATAGAAGCATTCATAGATATTCTTATTATACCATTTTTTTCGCAAAAAGGCAAGGGGTTTGCGAAAAAAAGATAACGAATTCCAAAAAATATGGGAAAAGCAGACAGATTTCAGGCAAATTTACTGCGGTTCTGTTTTCTTTTTTCATTTTTTTCAAAAACCTCTTGACAAACGTCCGAAGCTGTGCTATAATATACTTGTGAAAACTGAACAGAAGAAATCCTGTGAGCAAAAGTAAGTAGTCCGCAATACAGTGTTCCAGAGAGCCGACGGCTGGTGGGAGTCGGTGCATATGCTGCGTGATGAATGGATTTGTGAGGAGCAAAGGAGAACCCGTGTCAACGGCAAGTATCCTGCGCCGTGTTCCCTGCGTTATCGGGGTAGGGTATGAAAGTATCTGAAAAAGGAGCTGTTGTCTGCGTATTTCATTTGCAGTCAGCGCTTGAATATGGGTGGCACCACGAGTCGATCGTCCCTGTGAAAACAGGGATGTCGGCTCTTTTTTTATACACTTCAAGACAGACAGTTTAAGGAGGAAATCGTATGCTTTACCCCCCGCTTGACACCGTGCGGCAGCTTGCCGCGCAGTACACCGCAGTGCCGGTGTTCTTCACCATCCCGGCAGACCATCGGACACCGATCAGCATTTTTTCCGCCCTCTCACAGGGAGAGGACAACGCCTTCCTGCTGGAGTCCGTCAACAACGGTACACAGTGGGACCGCTATTCCTTCATCGGATTTCATCCGTCACAGGAATTCAGGGCTTCCGGCGCATCTATGCAGATCACCAATGCACAAGGCAGTACCACTTTCACGGAAGAAGCACCGTTTGCACGCCTTCAGGCGCTGCTTAATTCCAGAACTTCTCCGAAATTCGAGGAACTGCCGTATTTCACGGGCGGACTGATCGGCTATTTTGCGTATGATGCAGTACGCTACACGGAACGCAGACTGAAAAATATCCCGTCGGATGACATCGGAATGCCCGATCTGCACCTGTTTGATTACGATGAGCTTGTGGCTTACGACCATTTGAATTCCAACGCCATCGTGATCGTGAACATCCGTGCCGATCAGGATACGGAAGAACAGTATCATTATGCCGAACGCCGTGCCGCTGAAATTGCTGCGAAAATCGACAGTGCGAAATGTTTCGGGCAGTTCCGTGACGATGAACCTGCCGTCCGCATTGCATCGAATCTCACCAAGGAAGAATACATGGAAATGGTACGTCAGGCAAAGGCATACATCCGTTCGGGCGATATTTTTCAGGTCGTGCTTTCGCAGCGGTTCGAGGTGGAGAACCCGCCGGACAGCTTTGAAGTGTACCGCCGTCTGCGTGCTACCAATC
>JAILPP010000041.1 GCA_024699425.1 Oscillospiraceae bacterium
GGCAATGATATGGGGCTGTCAGAGGCGCAGAAAAAGGCTGCCGATGTCAACGGTGACGGCAATATCAATTCCGTTGATGCGACTGCGATTTTCCGCTATGCGGCAGCCTATGGCAACGACTCTACAGTAAAGATCGAAAATTTTATTTAACAGCACACAAAACCCGGATACATCAAGTGTCCGGGTTTTCTGCGTGCCTCTATATATAAGGTATCCTGCCGCAGCGGTCATGTACGGTTTGTGAAGTGCGGTTTCACACTCACTCACGGCTTTTCCTGAAAATGCGCATTTTGCTTTAACGATGTTTTTTTACCGCTATCATGGATTTATCACAAATAAGAGTATAATAATACTTGTAAACAAAAAAACAGAGCCGCAGACATACAGACAGCGGCACGAATAGAAAGGACGGTTTATCATGTTAGATCAGAACCACAACAATAACAGAGAATTTTATAACACACAGGGTCCGGATTACAGCGGATTCTATGATGAACAGAACCGGAGCAGCGGCGAATCCAGCTATGTGAATTACTCCGATCCCGGCAAGCCGCCCAAGAAGCCGAACGGCGGCAAAACATTCCTGAAAGTTGCAGCGGCGATTGCTGCATTGGGAATCGTTTCGGTATCGTCGATTGAAGTGTATAAGCTCTTCGGTGCAAAGCAGCAGAATACTGCACCCAACTGGAGCAGTTCCGCAGAAACAAATGTGAAGATCAGTGAAACGGAAGCACAGACCGATGCTGCGACCGAGGGCGGAGATCAGGAACGTGTCAGCGAGACAACTCCCGCCTCTGCCGGTGTCACCAATTCGGGCGGAAGCTGGGTAAATATGGCAGCTCCTGCCGATGCACTCACCATTCCGCAGATCGTGGAAAAGGCAATGCCTTCCGCAGTCGGCATCAGTTCCACATTTGAATACACCGCACCGACAATGGGCAACAGTTTCTGGGGCTTCGGTTTCTATGACAACTACGGCGGCAATGCCCAGCAGGGCACCAAGCAGCAGGTATCCGCTACCGGCAGCGGCATTGTAATGAGCAGTGACGGCTATATCATCACCAATGCACACGTTATCTATGACACGGAAAGCCAGTACAAGGCAGGCAAGGCAACTTCCGTCAAGGTCGTAATGGGTGAGAACCACGATCAGGAGTATGAAGCAGAGATCGTCGGCTATGATGTGCAGACAGATCTTGCCGTTCTGAAAATTGATGCGGAAGGTCTGGTTCCCGCAGAGTTCGGCAACAGCGATGACCTTTCCGTCGGTGAACTGGTCGTAGCCATCGGCAATCCGCTTGGATTTGAACTGTACGGCACTACGACGTGCGGCATCGTTTCCGCACTGAACCGTGAAGTGACGATTGACGACCGCACCATGAGCCTGATTCAGACGGATGCAGCGATCAACTCCGGCAATTCGGGCGGTCCCCTGCTGAATGCTTACGGTCAGGTCGTGGGTATCAACTCCATGAAGATGGGTTCGACTTACGGTTCGGCAAGCGTTGAAGGTCTGGGTTTTGCGATCCCGATCGCTGATGCAAAGGGTATCATTGATTCTCTCATCAACAACGGCTATGTAACAGGCAGACCACAGCTTGGTATCACAGGCGTGAACGTGACAGAATCCGATGCAGACAGATTCAACCTTCCGCAGGGCGTTTATGTGTACGCTGTCGGTGAGGGCAGCGCAGCCGAGGAAGCGGGCATCCGTCAGGGTGACATCATCACCGCAGTTGACGGCAACGAGATCACCACAATGGATGAGCTGAACGAGCTGAAGAACAAGCACAGCGCAGGCGAAACCATCACACTGAGCATCAGCCGCAGCGGTGAGACACTCGATGTAGAGCTGGTATTACAGGAAGTCAAGCAGGAAAACTGATACAGGTTTAGTAAAAAACTGATTCTTCTTCATTTCAATACACCCCCGCTGAACATGGTTCCGGGGGTGACATTTTTGTATAAAATCGTTTAAAAATGGAAGGAAAACGGCACATTTGGAAGAAATTACCTTGCAAGTTGTTTGAAATGCACAAAAAAGGTATAAATATTCAGTCAACTTTTTTGAAGAAAAAAGACCACGGGGATTGACATTCTCGCAAGAATATGCTAAAATATGAATATAAAACGGTAGATACCCTCATGGTACTGTGCCGTTTCGCTGTGAACGGGTTCGATAAGCGGAGGGCACCCGCACATAAGGCAGTTTGTGTGAAGGCGCTCTGCGGAGCCGCCTGATGACGGATCACGTTCTAAGAAACAAATAAATAAAAGAGAGAGGTAATCGAACAATGAAGAAGTCATTTCTGAAAAGATTGACTGCTGCTATTGTGGCAGTTCCGGTCGCAATGACACAGACCGTACTTTTCACATCATTCGCTGCCGGTGAGACGACGACCAGTTCTGACACACTGGATGTTCAGTCGGTATTCAACATTAATACTAACACTGCCAAGCTTGTTGCAGCTTCTGCTTTCAAGTCCGCTGCTGAGACAAGATTCAATGCAAAGGAACTGGGCTACGAGAATGCATATGTTCAGGATTCCGCATGGAATGAGAAAGTGATTTCCGTTCTCAACAGCCGTGACGGCAACAGCTACAACATCAGTGCAGAGTCTCTTGCAGATTCCATTGAGGGCGTAGAAAGAGCTCATCAGGTTCTCAGAGATGCGTTAGGTGATAAGAATACCAAGGCAACTGCATATGTCACCGATAAGGCTGTTGAGATCGTTGCTGAGTTTGACTACGACTACGCAGAGGCACTCAAGTTACAGATTGAGGACATGGTAAGAGATTTTGACCTGAACATTCAGAAGAATGAATTGGCTAAGATCAACAACCTGAAGGGTACAGTCACTGTAACTCTTGATATCACTGATCTGAAGAATAAGTCTGTAAACGTTGTTGCTGATGTGGATATTAATGGCAAGAAAAAGGGAATCAAGGATGCAGAGAACTACATTGATGCTCTGCATGAAGAGCTGGTAAAGGCTCTGGCTTCTGATGCTACAGCAAGTGTAGATACAGATGCTAAGAAGGCAAGAGTGCTTTCCGCAGTTGACGCTGCCGATAAATCGTATCATTTCTATAAGGATAAGGTTGACAATGTGGACGGCGTTGTTGACTGGACTACATCCAAGCCGCTTGCCGATGCCGACTCTGTGCTGGCTGAGCTGAAAACCAAGTGGAAGAAGGCTCCGGGTAGTCTGGCTGCAATCCAGAACAATCGCTGGTTCAACAGATGTGACAAGATTCTGTCCGCACTTGTTGATGAGATCAACAAGCAGGATGGTAAGAAGACTGTTTCTGTAACTATGTCTGATCTGGTTGACATGGCTAAGAAGGGTTCTGATTTCCAGGCGTATGTTCATGCAGATGCATACAACTACGTTGGACAGGGCGAAGTTCTTTTCTATGTAACTGATGAGGACTTTACCGCTGCCGATCAGGCTCAGGTAAAGACTTTCTTCGAGAGTCAGAAAGAAATCGCAGCTGCGCTGGCTGAGAAGAATGAAGTCATCGACAACGTGTACAGTGTAAAGGTCGTTGAGGCTGATGCAGCGCTTAACGGTCTCAGCGATGAAGATGCAGTGACGACAGCTGAAGCCAGTGGTTCAATGGATGTTTACAGAATCGTTTGGTTTGATACTAAGCCCAATGAGACGGATACAAAGGCGGAAACTCCGACCGCAACCGATCAGGTAGAGACTCCGACCGCAACCGATCAGGTAGAGACTCCGACCGCAACCGATCAGGTAGAGACTCCGACCGCAACCGATCAGGTAGAG
>JAILPP010000053.1 GCA_024699425.1 Oscillospiraceae bacterium
GTTTGGAAAATAAAATGGGGCGCTGACTATAAAAATTTACAAAACGGGGCGGGGGGGGGGGGGGCCCCCCCCCTGCCGGGGGGTTTGGGGGGGGGGGTACCCCCCCAATACCAGCTCGTAGCCTTGTGTACTTTGCTAAGAATGCTCATTTATAGTTGGCAGATCGTTCCGCCCTCACGGGCGGTGATGCCGGAGGGGCTTTGCCCCAAACCCCACAAGGGAAGCGCAGCTCCCCCTTGACCCAATGACAGAAAAACCCCATGCTTTCGGGCATGGGGGAATTTTTATTCGATGTTGTCGCTCATTACCGCAGAAAGGCGCAGGATATGCAGACCGAGCAGAATGCCTGACAGCATGGAAATACCCGTGACCGCTGCGATCAGCAGATAACTCCTTGTCAGATAAGGGCGAAGGGCGCTGACCTCATAATCCGCACCGACAATGCCGACGATGTTGCCCCGTGTGTCGTAAATGGGCGAAAAGGCGGAATAGAACGTCCCCCACTCGTCGGAGTCGATCTCCGTATCCATAGCGGGAACGCCGCTTGCAGCGGAGAGCAGCGCAGGTGTCGTCTCGATCTCCGCACCGAAACCGGCGGGGCTTTCGGGGTCGGGGTCGATGGTGTAGCGGAATACGCCGTCCTTTCCCGCATCTACGGCATAGATATAGGACAGATCAATGCTGTTCTGAAAAATGCGCAGTGTGCCGAGTACACGGTCATAGCGTTCCGAGCCGATGTCCTCTTCTGTGAGTTCAGCCACGTCTTCGCCTTTGATGAGGGCGGCGGCGGAGTTGCAGACATCGAGCAAACGGAAGCGGAGCTGGTCAAGAAATGTTTTCTGTGCGTGGGAAATCATCATGACAGCGATAAGAACATTGACAGCCAGCAGCACCGCAAGCGCCGTAAAGACTTTCGGCGCTGCGGGGCAAGTCAGCCATTTTCGGATTGTACGCATGATCTCACCTCATTCTGTAAAATATGAAATTTCAATTCCGGAAGTGTTTGTTTTAAATTATATCATATTTGTACAATTCTGTCAAGAGATCAGACATTTAATTTCATTTCATGGTAAAAATAATTATGTCTTATCCGTTCTGTATTAAACAGAAAGCAATGCGGCGCACCAGCCCTCTTTTTCCTGCCGTTTCACGAGGGTAAAGCCTGCTTCTCCGAGAACGTCCAGCACTTCATCGGCACGTTCGGAGATGATGCCCGAAACGATGAGATTTCCGTTTTCTTTGAGGAAACCACGGAACAGACCCGACATAGCGATCAGGACATCTGCCACGATGTTGGCACAGATGAGGTCGTAGCCTGTGCCGAGGGTATCCCGCAGGGCGCTGTCTCCGATGATATCGCCGCAGTAGGCGGTGTAACGGTCAGTGCCGATGCCGTTCTTGGCGGCATTTTCGACAGCCGTGCGGACGGAGTTGTCCACAATATCGACAGCCGCCGCTTCCTTTGCACCGAGGAGAATTGCCCCGATGGAGAGAATCCCGCTGCCGCAGCCGAGGTCAAGCACACGGTCGCCGTCATGCAGGACCGTTTCGGCAAGTTCGAGGCAGAGTCTTGTGGTATGATGCTGACCTGTGCCGAAGCTGGAAGCGGGGTCGATTTCGAGAATGGTGCGGATATTTCCCGCAGGTACAGGTTCCCACGAGGGTTTGATGAGCAGTTTTTCACCGACATTCAGCGGCTTGAAATACTGTTTCCAGTTATTCGCCCAATCCTCTTCGCTGACGTTGCCGACGGTCATGGCAAGGCTGCCGAAGAAGGCGGCATTTTCGCCGTTTCGCAGGGATTCGCAGAGACTGCGCACGCCGTTGAGCTGTTCAGCGCCCTGCGCATCGTCGGGCAGGTAGAACGTTACGGTCGTATCGCAGTCGGCAAGACCCATGAGATCATCCTCGATGTAATCCCACTTGCCGTCCTTGTCGTTCAGAAATTCCTGAAAGCTCTCCTTGTCCTGAATGGAAAAGCCCTTGACACCGTGATCGGTGAGCATGGCACAGAGCGCATCGACAGCGGGTGTTTCGGTTTTGATGGTAATTTCAGACCAGTTCATATGATAACTCCTTTACAAATAAGCCCACATACAGCAGCAGCGGAGCTGACCTCCGCTGCTGAACGATTATACGAGGGGGGATTCTGTGAGAGACGGTTGTACCGATACCGGTACAATCGGCTCTTCAATGGGCAGAATGACCGGTGTCTGTACTTCTTCATACCGGATCTCTGTCTCCATCTCAACGGGAGATTCCACAGGTACTGCCGCAGGTTCTGCCGGAACAGCATCAAATACAAAAGCAGGAAGTCCGGGTTCTGCTGTAACGGATTCCGGTGCGGGCAGGTTCTCTGTGATCGTAACGGCGGGGGCAGCATCATTGGCGGCGGGCATATCCGATGCGCCGGAGAACGAACCCCTGAACAGGCGCAGTTCCGTCACACCTGCTGCCGAGTATTTCTCAAACAGCGAAGAGGATCTGCTGCCGGGGTCCATCATGGTGACTTCCGAACCGCTGACGGAATCGACGGCAACGAAATGCCCTCCCCAGCGGACGACTGCCATCAGGCAGTAGCCCTCTTCCATCAACTGCTGCATTTTGGCGGCTTTCTCTGTCTGTGAGCCGACAAGGGCGCATTTTCCGCAGTAGGTAAAGCCCGATGCATAGTCTGACAGCTTGTCAAAATCCATGCACGCATTGGAATTGAATCCACCGTGTGCGTTCAGATAATTGACAAGTGTTGCAGGTGTGAACTGTTCGTCTGTCACCGAGCCGGATTTTACCATCAGCATCGCTGCCGAAGTCACGGCACAGCCACTCTGTGCAACGGATTCACTGCTTGAACCGAGTGTAATGCTGCTCCAGCTTTCACCATACTGTTTCCAGCTCTTATAGGAATTACCGCTGACTGCGAAGCTGACGGTATGCCCCAGTACGGTGCCTGCCATCAGAAGTGCGATCATACTTCCTGCGAATGCTGCTTTGACCTTATATGTTGACATTGGTCTTTTTCTGCTCCTTTCTGAGCTTTTTCTGCTCTTTCACATAGGCTTTGCGGTCTGCCTGCCACCGTATGTATGTCTCGGCAAGCTGTGATGATGTCATGTACGGGTGTTTTGTCGGATTATACAGAAGCGCATCGACCGCCGTGAAAAGTGCCTCTTCCCGGAAGAAGTCAGCGGAGCTGTGTTTCAGCTCGTCAACGGTCACGCTGTCTGACAGATGAAGGGTAGTGCGCATTCTGCGAAAGACCGCAGAAGCGGCGGCATCGGGGGACATGGCGGGCAATTTCCGGCGGAAATGCCGTTCCCGCAAATAGGGGAGTGCAGCCCACACGCCAAGCACGACCAGAAGAAGCGCCAGCAGAACATAACCCAGACGCATGACGTTCTGATTTTCCGCCGTATCGTCTGCGATGTCATTGGAAGAGACAGTCGGTTCAAAGCTGACCCAGCCGTATCCGGAAATATAGACTTCGGGAAAACCGTGGGCATTGCGCATCTTGATGGCGTAATTCGTCTCAATCGGAGAACCGTTTCTTCTCCTGCCGCGTGCGGTGTATTCCTCGCTCATATTGAAGCCCTGCACATATCTTGCGGGGAGTCCCGCACTGCGGCAGAGGAGCGTCATTGCCGTTGCGTACTCATAGCAGACACCGATATGGGTGGTTGAGAGGAAATCGTCCACGTTTTCGCCTGCCTGTTTCTGATAGGAAAGGTCATAGACAAATCCCTGATCGGTGAAATAGCGTTCAATGGCAAGTGCTTTTTCAATATCCGAATCCAGCCCCTCGGTGATCTCTGCGGCAAGCCGGTCTACTGTTTCGGAACGGTAATCCATCGTATCGGCAGTTTTGAGCAGCACGTCCGCCGCATACAATTCCTCTGTGACATTGCCGAGCAGTTCGGCAGCCTGCGGGTCGGAATCCCGTAGAATACGCTGTGCATCGCTGAGGAGCTGCCGATAGCTGTCGTGGTTGAGACGGCGCAGGACGGTCAGTTCCGATTCATAGCGGATATAGGTATCGGAGTAGTAGCGAATCTGTGCGCCGTCCTCTTTCATGACGGGAGAAAAGACATCGTTTGCCGAAAGCATGATCGTGGAGATGTTCTGTGCAGCCAGTTCATTGGAACGGCTTGGTGACGGGATCGCCGTCACGATGTACCATGTGGGGAAGAGTTCCAGTTCCAGCGGCTGCTGATCGGGGAGATGTAGACCGCCCAGATCTTCCAGATGATATTGTTTTGCAAAATCGGCATCGGCAGCGGCGGCATCAAGAATTGCCTGTGTCAGCGCGCGGGGCTGGTACGTCATGGGAGACTGATACGTCCTGTTCTGAAGGTCATAGGCATCGGTGGTATTCCAGCTATCGTCCGCCTGATAATAAGTAAACGTTTGGGTCCGCAGCCGAAGGGGTTCGGGCGAAGCGGCATAGTAGAGAGTGCGGGCGTTGTTGGAATTGGTGGCTGTACTGCTGGTGGTGTTGGTGAACATACTGATCGCATTCATGAGGACATCAGACCACGAGGAATACGACATTGCATTATCAATGAATTCACGGTCTGCCTGAAACTGGGGTTTCGGGATAATGGCAGCGACCACGGTAAAGACAGCCACATACAGGGCAACGGAAACGCCGCTTTGTGAGCCTTCCATATGCAGAATGTCCTTGTTCTCCCGAAGCTGACGGCAATAGACCATCATCAGGAAGAAGCAGGAGAGCAGGAGAATGACCAGCAGTGCGGGCATATGTCTGCCTTCCTTTGCGTACAGGCTCAACGGTATGAGCATGATGATAAGCTGCATGACCATACGGTAACGCACCTTGGCAAAATAATAGACGGTACTGGTCAGGAAGCCCGCCATCAGCAGATAGATGGCAATGGTATAGACAAGCGAGAAATCCACAACGCCCTGCGGTGTCAGGAACCAGACGAAGAAGCTGATCGGGTAATTTCTTGCGCCGGCGGTGACGAGCATATTGGTCAGATACAGACCGACACCGAGAAAGACCAGATAGCAGACAGGACCGATGAACCGCTTGCCTGCGACGAAATCATAGAACCGCATGAGAAGATAGGAGATCGGCACGGCAATGAGCGTATACACCCACCAGAAATCTTCATGATAATAATACATGGCAGTCATGGTGAGGAATACGGAATAGAGCTGAACCGGATCACCGCAGTATTTTTTCAGCATTCGTGCGGCAGGGTGCTGTAAAATGGTTTTGATTTTTTCCCACATAAGCGCACCTCACTTTCGGACAGCCGTCATGGAGAAGTCCTCCGACAACTGCCAGACGGCATCTGCCCCCTGCATCTGCGGCGGGTCTTTCATTTCGGGGAACGCACAGCAGACATAGCCTTCGGCTTTCAGTGTGCGGAGTTTCTCGTCGAGGATCTTATCGGGGCGGGTGGTATAGACCATATAAGCGCCCGCTTTTTCGGTCAGGGCGGCGGGGTCAAGGCGGCTGCCATCGTTGACGAAATCGGCATCGGCGAGTTCCACGGCGGCAAGGCGGACGGCATCTTCGCTGTCGAGTTCGAGGCATTTCCAAGCGCCTTCCTGTGCAAAGCGCAGGCTGCTCGGAAGTCCCTGCCGTACCAGCAGCATCAGAAAGCCGAGTGCGGCTTCCATCATGGTTTCACGCCGTCTGAGCGCATCGGGTTCGATCTCGTGCTGCAAATCGAGAATGACAGTCGGACGGACAGCGCTTGCCGCCTCGTCCATACGCACCATGAGTTTATTGCGTTTTGCGGAAAGTTTCCAGTTGATGCGCCGCAGGTTATCGCCTGGGACGTAATCCCTGTGAACATAGCCGGGCATACTCTGACTGGTAAACGAAGCTGTGGATTCTTCCTCTTCCTCGTCCATCGTGAGGACGGCATCACTGACGGCACGCAGCATGAGCGCCGCACCCGTCAGGGAGGGAATCAGCGGAATGACACCGATTTTCAGCGGTGCGGGCGTGTCTCTGACGGGAAAGGAGAACAGACCGAGATAATCGGAGATTTCCAGTTTCCCGCAGTGGATATAGCCGCAGCCCGCATACTGCGCCGTCATGCCGAAGCCCACGGGCAGATCTTCCGCAGCGACCATGGCACTCTGCACGGTGCGGTTGTCGTCCCGCACGAAATTGGCATCCTGTGCGAGCTGGACACGCAGGAAGGGGACAGGCAGTCTGCCGTCAGCGGAAACGGTGGCACTGACTGTAAAGTGTTTGCCTTTCTGGAGGGCATCGGGCGCTTTCATGGTCACATGGGTGCGGCGGGAAGCCGCCCACGCCAACAGGGCGGAGATCAGCGGTGCAAGCAGAAGAAATGCACACACGACCACACCCACATCGGCATCGAGATAGAATGTGAACATATAGGCGATAAACGCCATGGTGAGGAGTGCAATGACCAGTTTGATGCGGTCAAGTATGACGGAAAATCTTGTTTTCATAGCATTACGCTCCGGCAGGAACGGGCAGGGAGGAGAGAATCTGTCTGACAAGCGCCTCCGGACTGCCGAGCTGATTGCGCCCCTTGGGGGAGAGCAGGATTCTGTGTGCCAGTACGGGCACGGCAAGGGACTTGACATCATCGGGTGTGACGAAATTTCTGCCGTGGACGAAAGCCGATGCACGGACAGCTTTGAAGCAGGCGATACTGCCGCGCGGACTGACACCGAGTGCGGTCATATCGCTTTCACGGGTGGCATGGACGAGCGAAATGATATAACTGCGCACGCCCTCGGACACCTGAACGCCGTTGACCTGTTCCTGCAAGGCAGTGATTTCCGCTGTCGAGATGACAGGTTCGGAAATATTCTGAATGGGGTTATGTTCGCCGTTCCTGTCGAGAATGGCAATTTCCTCCTGTAACGTGGGATAGCCCATGGAAATTTTCATAAAGAATCTGTCCATCTGTGCTTCGGGGAGGTGATAAGTGCCGTAAGTTTCGACGGGATTCTGTGTGGCAATGACCATGAAGGGACTGGGAAGGATATGGGTCTGACCGTCGAGGGAGATCTGGTGTTCCTCCATGACTTCGAGCAGAGCCGACTGGACTTTCGGGCTGGCACGGTTGATCTCATCGGCGAGCAGGAAATTACAGATGGCAGCGCCGGGACGGTATTCGAGAGAGCCGTCATGCTGATTGACGACCGAATAGCCTGTAATATCCGAGGGCATAATATCGGGTGTGAGCTGAATGCGGTGGAACACGCCGCCAACGGATTTGGAGAGCGCCGCAGCGAGCTGTGTTTTTCCGACACCCGGAACATCTTCGAGTAACACATGACCGCCGCAGAGCATGGCAATGATGGTCTGTAAGATCGTCTCGTCCTTGCCGACGATGACCCTTGCCGTGCTTTGCAGCAGTCGCTGAATCTCTTGTTGCATGGTTTGTCCTCCTTTATGTATTACAAATAAGTATGAATTATCAATATGCACAAAAGCGATGCGGGTGCAGGGCGGTCACCGCCCTGCCGAGGGGGTTTGGGGGGCGAGTAGCCCCCCAATACCAGTCCGCGGTACACGCCTTTCACATTATACCACATACGGCGGGGGTTGTACAGCGTTTTTTCTGATTTTTCACGATTTTATCATCTGCTGTTCAAAAAAAAGCAGGGCTGCTTCATAGGCATTCTGTGTGCGGAAAGCGTCCTGTACAGCCGTTTGCAGGGCATCGTCCCCGTCGGTGATGACACACTGTCCGCAGGCGGCATCTATGACGAGCAGGGAATCG
>JAILPP010000101.1 GCA_024699425.1 Oscillospiraceae bacterium
CAGCCGCGCTCGTTCCTCGCTGGCTGTCTGCTTATGCCGAGGGGGTTTGGGGTGGACTTCCCACGAGGTGGGGAGATGTCGAGGAACGAGACAGAGGGGACGGGGGCGTTCGCCGAGTAGCCCCCCAACACTCCCCCCGATGCCAACCCGTTATCCCTTCGTCACAGAGCCGGAATTGCTCCCCTGTACACGGTAAGTGATCGGCTGACCTGTCTGTCCGGCGCTGTCACGCATATGAAGCCAGCGGGTCATGGCAACGACATCACTGACTCCTGTCGTGCCGTCGCCGTCACAGTCTGCCCACTTGTAATCTTCGCCCGCAATGACGGCTTTTTTCAGCAGCACAAGATCATAAATATCAAGCGAATTGCTCATATCCATATCACCGTAATACCACGGCTTGTCCTGCACGGGCGTGAGGTCGATCTCTTCCTGCGCCGTGTAGTAATATTCCGGTTCGGCAACTTCCTTGAAATTCACACGGAAGAAGTCCATAGAACCATTCATGCCGATCGACTTGTATCCGCCGATCGTGTAGACCGAATCGTCACGCACAACGTCAACAGGGTCAAGGGTAACTGTCTCCTCTGCGGCGGTCCTGCCGTCCACAACGAGCTTGCAGGTGTCCCCGCTGAAAATCACGCTCACAGTGAACCATTTCCCCGGTGTATAGGCATTTTCGGCATTGAGCTTCACAGTCTCCTTACCGTCCTTGATGACAAGCTGCAATCCGCCGTTGATGCCTGTGAGCAGAATGCTCTTGTCCGCATTGCCGAAACGGAAAATTGCATTTGCCTGATCGTCACGCAGAAGCACAGCGGTCTGATAATCCGCATCGTGCAGCGCCGCATAGGAACTGTCCACATACAGACAGTCGTCCCCGTCAAACGTCATTACGCCCTGTGCAGACGTGCGCTCCGCTGTCCGCACCGGCTCGCCATACGGCACGGCATAGGTCGCCGTGTAGGTGTCGGAAAGGTCAGATGCAAATTCCAGACCCGCCGTCTGACCGTCCGCATACGGGCGGGCGTTCACATACGCATCGGAAGAAGCCCAGCCGTACATACTGCCCTTTTCCAGCGTTCTGCCCGAATCGTCGTAATAATCGCCGTCGGGCATTGCCTGACCTGCCGCATTGCCCTTGCCGTAAAGGAACGCCGTTCCCTTGACGGTCGCATTTCCCGAAACCGTATAGGCATCTGTGACCATTGCACTTTCGAGAACTCTTGCATTTTCGCTGACAACTGCCTGCCCGCAGACGGCGGCACTGTCACCAATGACCGCATTGCCCGAAACTTTCGCACTCCCCGCAACAACGGCATGACCTAAGATCTTCGCATTGCCCGAAACATTCGCCCAGCCGAGAACCTGCGCATTTTCGGCAACATACACCGAATCGTCCACGGTTGCCGTATCTGCGACAAAACCGCCGCCGTTCGGGTGTGCATGACCTGAAACGCCGCTGTCATACTTCTGCTGCACGGCTGCGCCTGTCAGATCAAACGTATAGGGATAGCGGGTCTTGGACGTGAACGGCACATGATTCTCGTCAAATTCGCCTTCGCCGTATGCCCATGCAACGCCGTTTTTCTGCCATGTTTCGGGGTCGGGGGTGGCGGTCACGACAAGATACGCCTTCACATCGGATTTGGTCATTGTGACGGACATACTCTCCCCTGCTTTGAACAGGTCGGAATACTTCGCCTTGCCGTCAAACGTCTCTGTAACGATGCAGGCACGCCAGTCTGCGCCCGGTGCATCGGAAAGACCCGACAGTGTAACGGAAATCTTCGCATCTTTCGGCGCAAGCGGGATAATGTTCACGCCGAACTGCTGCGGGGCACGTTCGGTCGGGACAGTATATCTGCCGTTCTCCGGCATCGTGTCGGAACTGATCGTGACACTGCCTGCATCGCCGATTTTCTCCGCAACGGTAAAGACCTGGTTCCAGCTCCACGGCTGTTCGGCGAACATACGGTTCTGCCGTGCAATATATCTGTCATGGTGTGCAAAATCGAGTGTGGCAAGGCGTTTTGCGTAGTTGCCGAGTGTCTCCTTGATGTCCGCACCGCCGAGACGTGCAATCTCGTCATAGGGGTACTCGTCCCGTGTTCCCTGCTGCATGAGCAGGCGCACAAAGTCCGCACCGTACTTGCCGAGGTTGTCGGGATTTTCTGTCAGGTATTGCAGAAATGCCCATGATGCGTAATTGTCCCGTCCGAGAATGGGGGTGAAGTGCAGATTTTTCATGTAAGTTTCAAAGTAGTCCGTACCGTCTGCGGGTTCGCCCACCCATTTCTGATAATAATCGGAGTATAAGAATTGCTCACGATACCAGTTGGCAATTGCTTCCCACCACGACTGGACGTATTTGTTTTCGTTCCAGCCGTACTGATGCGCCGTGACCACATGACCGAACTCATGCGGCAGTACCCACGAGGGATTCGGGCTGTTCTGCATGGCATCCACACAGCAGAACATGAACGCATAGCCCTGATTGTCATATCCCATATACGCCCAGTCTGCGGGGACTTCTGTGCCGTCCGTGGTTTTCAGACCCGTATTGTGCAGATAGAAATTGACTTTGTAGTGATTGCCGTCACGCAAAGCGGGGTTGACGGATTCGGTGGGCGGATTCATGAACAGCGAATCCATGTAGACTTTCCAGCAGGCTTCGAGATGCTGTGCATTTTCGGCAAGAAACGCCTCATTGACACGGCTGCTGTCCTTGCCCGAATCGCCCCAGTAGAACTTGAAATGTTCCGATTCCCATGTATGGACACCGCTGAGGTCAATGTGGGAATTGCGGGTTTTCAGCTCTTCCGCCTGTGCCTGTGCGGTCGGCGCATCGCTGACCGAAACCGCATTCAGCGGCAGCACACCTGTCATGCCCGTGCAGAGCAGCACCGCCGTCAGCGCAGCGGCAGCGCGTTTGAAATGGTTCTTCATTGAATATTCCTCCTTGATCGGATTGCCCGCAGCCGGGCAGTTTCATTCATCATACATCGTTTCTCCGAAATCGTTCAGCTTGTTTACAGTATACCACAGTTTTTCGGGATTGTCAATATTTTTCTGTGCAGAAGGTTGCAGGGGGCTTTGCCCCCTGACCCCCAGCAGGGGCGCTGCCCCTGCACCCTGGCAGGGGGAATGATTCCCCCTGCACCCCTCATCGCTTTTCACTCTTGCAAAATTTGCGGAAATGGTGTATACTTAATGTAAGGCGCACAGTGCGCCGCTGAAAGGAGCGCTCTGTATGGACGATACACCTAAGGAAATACTGCATTTTGTGGCGGAAAACGATGTCAAATTCATCCGCCTGACGTTCTGCGATATTCTGGGAAATCTCAAAAATATCGCCATCATGCCCGGTGAACTGCCGCGGGCGTTTTCACACGGGATTCTGCTCGATGCTTCGGGCTTTGCCGACTGCTGTGAAGATCTCCTGCTCGTGCCTGACGGCTCTACGCTGTCCGTGCTTCCGTGGAGACCGAAATCGGGCAGAGTGGTGCGGTTCTTCTGTTCCCTCCTGCATCAGGACGGCACGCCCTACGAGGGCTGCACCCGCCGTGCCCTTCACACCAAAATCCGTGAACTGAATGCCCTCGGCTATTCCTGCGAGTTCGGCACGAAAAGCGAATTTTATCTCTTTGACTGCGATCAGGAGGGATGTCCCACCCATATTCCCCATGACCATGCAGGTTATCTCGATGTTGCCCCGCTTGACCGCTGTGAAAATACCCGCCGTGAGATCTGCCTTTCTCTGGAAGAAATGGGCATCAATCCGCAGTATTCGGCACACAAGTACGGTCCGGGTCAGAACGAGATCGACTTCCGCTGCTCTGAACCTGTCACCGCTGCGGACAATATGGTGCATTACAAGACCGTCGTCAAGACCATTGCCGCCCAAAACGGCTTGTATGCGTCGTTTATGCCGAAACCCCTTGCCGATACCTACGGTTCTGCACTTGCGGTCATTCTCACCGTCCGCAAAAACGGACAGAACATCTTCACCCTCAAAGACGGCGCAATGTGTGCCGAGGGCAGGAGCTTCATTGCGGGTGTCCTGTCGCATATTGCCGAAACTGCGGTATTTCTCAACCCGATCGTCAATTCCTACACGAGACTTCTGCACAGCAGTGCGCCGAATGCCGTCTGCTGGTCATTTGAAAACCGCAATCCCCTGCTGCGCATTCCGGGACAGTCGGGGCTTCATCCCCGCATTGAGATCCGCAGCGCCGACTGCTGCTGCAATCCCTATATTGCGTTCCGTCTGCTCATGGCGGCGGGCATGGACGGCATTCGCAGAGGACTGGAACTTTCCGACGATCTTCAATGCACCGCCGAGGAAAAGACCTTTCCCCTGCTCCCGCAGTCGCTCGAAGATGCCTTTGCACTTGCGGAACACAGCGATTTCATCGCACAGCAGATTCCGCAGGAGATACGCCGCCGCTTCTTCCGTGAGACAAGCCGTCAGATCGCATTGTATCACGCCGCCGATGACCCCGCAAAATTTGAAGAAGAACAATATTTTCTCTCTGTATAAGCCTACAGGCTGAAAACAAAAAGCGATGAGGGTGCAGGGGAATCATTCCCCTACTCTGTATAAGCGACCAGCGGCGCTCGTTCCTCGCTGGCTGTCTGCTTATGCCGAGGGGGATTGGGGTAGACTTCCCACGAGGTGGGGAGATGTCGAGGAACGAGACAGAGGGGACGGGGGCGTTCGCCGAGCAGCCCCCCCCCAACAAGCCCCGGTAAGCCCCCAATTGCAACAGGAAAGGAGAGTCTGCATGGAGAAAACGCTGATCGTCTCTTCATCGGAAAAAGCGATGGAGTCGATCGCCCGTTTCCTGCACGGGTGCGGTTACACGGACATCACCCACGCAGTCAGCGGCAGTGAAGCCAGACGGCTGACGGGTACGGTGGAATATGCGCTTATCATCGTGAACACCCCGCTGACGGATGAGTTCGGGCATGAACTTGCGGTCACGCTTGCGGAACATACGGGATCGGGAATCCTGCTGCTGTGCCGTGCGGACATTGCGGACGATGTTGCCGACAAGGTGAGTGATTACGGCGTGTGCGTCATTTCACGCCCCGTCAGCCGTGAACTGCTCCACCAGTCTGTACGCATCGTGGAGGCGACACGTTCACGGATGCTCAGTCTCAAACGGGAAAATACCCGCCTCATGCTCCGCATTGAGGAAATGCGCATCATCGGACGTGCCAAACTCGCTCTTGTGCAGAATCTCGGTCTTTCCGAACCCGAAGCACACCGCCGCATTGAAAAACAGGCGATGGATACCCGCTGCACCCGCCGTGAAGTCGCACAGGATATTCTGGCGCAGTTCGGGCAGGATTCCCATGCATAATGACCGCATCTGCGGGCATACTTTCAACGGGATACCGCATGGAAATCAGTATAAACAGAGCGAAAAATCGTTGTTCCATCTTGACAAATGCATAAAAATGTAGTATGATAGTAACAATAGGCAGATTCCGCACGGATTTCTGTCGGAGCGGGCGGAAACGTCCGTTTCTTTCCGTCAATTCCATTTTGATGCCTGCGGAGCGCTGCGCTCCGACATTGAGTGAGAGGGATTATAGCATGATTGTAACAACTGACATCAACCTGACAGAATGCGGAGAACAACAGGATATCGGCTCTGTGACAATGAACGGCGGTGACGATCACCAGTTTCTGCTTGTGATGAGTGGTGTCCGCACCATACTTCGTATCAATAACAGACAATATTATATGCAGCCGTTCACATTTTTGTTCCATCCGTTTGAGGACGGCGGCATTACCATTGAAGCGCAGGACATGACCGCTTACCGCTATATGCGCCTGCAATTGTCTGACCGCTATATCCGGCGCTTCCGTGATCTGGGCATGACCGTCAGGGAAACACACACGATCGCACAGCCGCTTGCCGTCGAGGAGATCTGGAAACTCATTCTCCCCGCCATGCAGAACGCCAACCCCCTTTCGGAACTCGGCGGGCGCGCACTGGAACTGCTGGTCTGTCTGCTTCTGGAAGCCTCTGACGGCAGTGTCACCCGTGCGGCGGAAGTCCCCCATTACGATAAACTGACCGCCCTGCGCCATAAAATTTACCGCCATCCGGAAGAAAACTGGTACATTCAGGACATCTGCGATGAGCTTGGCATCAGCCGTCCGTATTTCCATAAGATCTATCTTGCGGCATTCGGCACGACCTGCACGCAGGACGTGATCGCAAGCCGCATTGCCTGCTCCAAAAAACTGCTGGAAACGACCGATGATGCCATTTCCACCGTGTCACAGCTTTCCGGCTTCGAGACTGATGTGTATTTCATGCGGCAGTTCAAGCGTCACGTCGGCATGACGCCCACAGCATACCGCCGCATTTACCGCCATTCCGCTTTGCAGAATCCGGCAGAAGGACATAAATAAAGGAGATCGTTTCATTTATGAAGAAAGCAAGTTGGACAGACAATCTCTCTGCCGTTACACGGAGAATTATCGTCACCTGCGGTATACTGCTTGTGGTAACGGCGGTTGTCACCATGCTGCTGATGTTCTTCCCGATTCAGAAGGAGGATCAACCCACAGTCGTTGTCGAACCGGTACGGCATACGGAATATTCCGCCACGACCCGTGCCACCACCGCAAGAACCGAATCGACTGCAAGCACGTCACACACGCTCTCCACGTGGAACGCAGGCATTACGGGCTTCAATCCCGATGTCAATGAGCATCTCGGCACGCAGAATCCCCGCTATACCACAATGGATCCCCGCCTTGTCCGCAAGGAGACAACGACCTTCGCCCCCGGCAAAAAGCCCGTGACCACCACACTCGCAGAGGGTGAGATCCCCTTTATCATGCCGAGAACAACACCCCGCCCCGAAACAACAACCGTCACCGTCACGACCGAAGTCACCGCCCCGCCCATGCCCGACGGTTACAGCGACGGCGAAATGACCAATCCCCCTGTGCCGCCGCCGATGCCGGATTGATTCCGCTTTGTATATTAGACTTCCTCGGAAACTTCCGAAGTGCCATCTTCCTTGTCTTTTTTGTGCCTGACTTTGAGCCTCTCCCTTGCAATACATACAGTATTCCTGCGGTCGAGTCTCTTTGTCAGGCACAAAATATCCTGCGGAATCTGACACTTCTCCTGTTTCC
>JAILPP010000129.1 GCA_024699425.1 Oscillospiraceae bacterium
TCGCGTCTCAGTTGTCGGAATCGCTCAATTTCAGCCGCCGTATCGGACGTCCTGCAAGTGGTCAGATGGTTGAAGTGCCACGTGCAGGATCCGGATCTGCAGGACGGCAGATGACTGTGATTTTGGAATGTGACAGGATGCAGTTGGGGCGCCTTGTGTATCAGCTTAACAACGATGAGACGCAGCGTGTTGGCGTCAAACTTGCAGGAGGTAATGCCTAATGTTTAGCATAGACGGTATTGATTGGGACGTGTACTGCGAGATAAGCAGAGTCTCAGAAATGCAGGCAAGCGAGATCTCCGGCCTGATGCTCGATAAAAGTTACTTTAATGACGTGATTGGAACATGGCTTAAATATGATGTTTCGATAATCGTTCCATTTGGAAAACAGTCGGATTATTACACACTTTATGAAAAAATCACCGAACCTGTTGGATCGCACTCTTTTGTCTTTCCATACAACAACGCTCTTATCACAGTTGTTGGAAGAGTGGAGTCGATCAGTGATATCTACGAGAAAATGCCGGGCGGCGGCAGTTATTGGCGCGGAATCAAATTTACGGCGATAGCGAACCATCCTATGAAAAAGATGGAACTCGATGAAGTGATCACAATGGGAATCCCGCCTCTGCCCCCTGAAGTCTCTGTGAGCATAGGCGAGGTATATGAATACACGTCAACCGGGTGGACCGAATTGGCCAATGCAGAGGATAATTATTACTGATGTATATTGTAATCAATAGTATTAATTATAGTGAAATCAAAAATCTATCATTTGCTCCACAGACGGATATCGTTGGAGACGCCATTCCGATCAATGAATTGCTTGTAGACATAATGACCGATGATTCTGTCTCTGTCGATCAGTATGTCTACCTGTATGATGATATGAATAATCTGTGGGCAAAATACTGGATCATATTTGCAGAGCGGATTGATGAGTATACTGTTCGTGTGCGTGGCCAGTCGCAGTTAAAATGGCTTGAGCGTGACATGCTGGATGCGGTCATGTATACCGCAAAGTCAGTTCCGACACTCATTTCTGAACTATTCTCAAGCGCCGGAAGTGGCAGCTATCTTTTGGACCCTTCATTCAGCGCTGAAACCATCACCGGCTTCTGCCCGAAGCAGTCCGCAAAAGAGAGACTGCAGTGGGTGTGCTTTTGCATTGGCGCATATGTTAAGAGTTATTTCTCGGACAAAATAGAGATCCTGCCGATAGATGATACAGTGACGTCTGTACCACTCAATAAGACGTATTGGAAGCCGTCAATCGTGTATAGAGACTATATAACGGCCATTAATATAGTCGGGTACACGTTTACCCAAGGAACGCCTGAAAACACTGAAGAATGGGTGAGCGACGGAACAAATTACTACATTGTCACCAAACAGAATTACCAGCTGTCCAATCCGAATGTGCCTCAGGGAGTGCCCACAAATGAGATCACCTTTGATGGCGTTTATCTCGTCAATGCGGATAATGTATCCGACATTCTGACGCATCTGTCGACGTTCTATTTCAATCGCGTCGGGCTGGAAGCAGAAGTAATCAATAACTTTGAATACGAGCCTGCACAGCGAGTAGAAATGTACACGGGCGACCTGGATATTGCTACCGGATACATAGAGTCATGTGATTTTACATTCGGTCTGCAGGCAAAATCAAAGGTAAAACTTTCCCCTGTGGATGTGGTCGAGACAACAAATCTGATCATCACATATCTGTACGGCAGTAAAATTCTGGGCAAAGCCCGTTATAACTTCCCCTTCAGCTACGTGTATACGATAGAAAATCCGTACCTGGATATTATGTATGGGAAGCACAGATACGTTTACAGACCACTTGCGGAATCGGCGCAGGGCACGATCGTAGCCGGCACGAATACGGATTCGGAGGCTTATGACGTGGCTCTGCATTTGTACAGAGAGACCGGTGTACTTGAGATTTTGTCCGTTACGGATGTGGATTCGGAGACAGAAAGTGAGAGCGTGGAGGTGGTAGTCATTGGCTAAAAATATCACGATACTGGAGGGCAGTACATCGAAGTCCTTCAGTAATGTCAATAAACTCAGAGTAAATAACGTGGGCGGCGGAACGTCCGACTGGGTTCCCGAGGATGAGGTTCAGTTGACCACAAAACATATCAGCGAAAATGGTACATATACGGCATCCGATGATGGTTATTACGGCTATTCCGAAGTGACTGTCAGCGGGGTCGGTGGATTCAATTACACGGCAGGTGAAGGAGATTCCATTGGCGGAGTTGACCTTACAGAAGGTAACGAATACGACATAAGCGCAGACCCAGAAACAGGCGATGTAACTGTTATTGAACTTCCTTCTGCCATCGCTGTCACGCATCAGCCAGATAAGACCTCATATATTGATGGGGAGGAAATAGACCCAGATGGCCTGGTGGTTCAAGCGTACACAGCGAATGGTGATTTATGGGAAAACGAGAATTACTTTCAAGGAACAATTCCTGTTAACGAGTTAATTTTAGACCCTACCCATGCAAGCGCAGAAGAGGCTGATGACAGCGAGATGGATGTCGGTACTACGGGGTTGACCGCTCCTGTGTATCTTGCGCCTTTATCCGTTGGTATGATATTTGGAAATCTCGAAGTAAAAAATGTACAAGGCGCTGTGTATGGATTTATTATGCCCATTACTTCTGGGTCTTCTGATACATACAGAGCGATTGTTTCAATGCAACAAGGCGCATCTATAACCATTGCCCGTGCTAATGGGAGTTTTCCAGAGACTCATGTGTGTAACAATTTGAGAGAGTATGGAGGTGCAAGTTGTTATACGTGCCTTACTACTATAGGATATATAAGACCCGACGAATCCGTTCCCGTCAGTGCTCATCAATCCGTTGGTGCTGAACAAGCCGCCGCTATTGCCCTTCTTGGCTGTACGAGAGTAGGTCAAACGATTGCAGTAAAATGGAATCGTTTCAATGATTCTGCCGAGTTAAGCACTTCGTTCAAGATAAGGGTGGAATCATCTTCTGAATCGTCAGAAGAATCGGGCAGTGGAGCAGGCCACAGTTTTTAAGAGGGATATAGTATGGCAAATGTGATTATTGACGAGTCTAAACTTTATGGTATCGCAACTGCAATTCGAGACAAAAATGGGTCTGACACTATGTATAAGCCGTCAGAGATGCCTGCGGCAATAGAAGCGATTGAAACGTATCCAGAACCTACTGGCTCAGTCTCGATTACTGAAAACGGCTCTGCCAATGTGAAGGATTATGCCACAGCGGTTGTGAACGTACCCAACTCTTATGATGCTTCTGACGAGGGAAAGGTCGTTTCGGAAGGTGCATTAGTATCACAAGGCAGTCTGACGGTCGATCAAAACGGTACATATGATACTACACTGGTAAGTGAATTGATTGCGAATATTGCGGGTGGTAGTGGCGGGGACGCACAAGTTTCAAAAGGTACATTTACATCCGCATCGACGCAATACGGAATCGTTGATATAGATTGCGGTTTTGAGCCAGATGCAGTAATTGTCACAATACCGTTTTCGATTGGAGATACAACATCCTACTGGTGGAGGGAGGCAAGCTGGAGTAGCACATCGGCTTTTTGGAATTTAAAACCTGCTGAAAATGCAGTGTATCAAGTAGCTCTCGGAAGAACGTCTGGTGAAACTGGCATCCAGCAAATAAACAGTAATGGATTCTCATTTATGTCAAATGCGTCCAATACGAGAAACGTTACTTGCGAGTATATTGCGGTGAAAGGCAATGCCGGAATTACACTAATAGAAAAAGCCATCACTACAAACGGCATTTACGACCCTGCGGATGATAATGCGGACGGGTATAGCAGTGTGACGGTCAACGTAAATGCAAGTAGCTATGCTACAGCAAGAGTCATCTGCCAATCCGGAACTGTACCAACAGCAAGCGACGGCACAACGACGTTAACAGGAGGATCAACTGGCGATAACGTATTCCATATCCCTAATTCTGGGACATGGACATTCACAGTTGGAAGTACAACATATACTTATAATTTTTCCACGGAAGGGGAATATGTAGAACTTCCGTCAAATTTCTTCATTTTGCAGAAGTATTTCGATTCGATGCCGGTTGATTACAGTTATGTTATCAATTCTGATGGTCATCCTGTTTTAACAGCGTCTTTCACATTTGATTCAAGTTATGGAGATGTCGGAATCGTTTTTGCGATAAGGGATTATACAAAAATTACTGTAAGCTGGGATAATGGAGCGAGCGGACAGTTTGGAAGCTGTACGACTATAGCAACTCTTCCAACGATCGTAACAATTGGAACCGGTAGAAACACTTTTTCGACAACAAATGGGGCTAGTATGAGTATAGCCACTGGATTTATCGCATTTGCAACAATAAATAGTTTGACATCTGGCGAAACTTATAATCTGAGCATAGAATTATCGTAAAACTACCTTTTGAAAAATTAAATGATTTCAAAAGATAACAGCAGCTATCAACCAGAGGGCTCTTCGGAGCTCTCTTTTTATTTGAATCTATGAGGGAAAGAACATTGCACGAAGCAATCATAGCGGCAGCGGTAACGGGACTCTTGTCACTGATCGGAACCATCATCACCGTGCTGATCAGCAGCCAAAACACAAGCGACAAGCTTAACGCACAGCTTCAGATATCACAGGCCGTGACAGATACAAAGATTGAGGAGCTGACACGCGAGGTTCGAGAGCACAATAATTTTGCACGGAGAATGCCAGTCGTGGAAGAACAGATAAAAGTCGTTAATCACAGGTTGGATGACTTAGAAAACGACGGAAAGTGAGGAAAGCATGAAGCTCAATCTAAAAGTAAGACTTAGAAACCCAGTTTTTATCGCTCAGATTCTCATGGCAGTCCTGACGCCGATCCTCGCCTATGCAGGACTGACTGTGCAGGACATTACATCTTGGGAAGCATTGGGGAAGCTTCTGCTAGGCGCGGTACAGAATCCTTATGTGCTGGGCATGATCGCTGTCAGCGTCTGGAACGCGCTCAATGATCCGACAACAAAAGGGCTTGAGGACAGCGACAGAGCTATGACTTATGACGACCCCAACTGATAAGGAGGTGTAATATGGCATTCGAGGGATATTTTCCGAAGTTTACATTTAATGCCAAGAATACAGACAATCAACGTAAAGGTGATGGCTTTGGAATGATTGTTAAAGGTGTATCGATGATGGCTGACAGTTTTGAAGGCTCAGAAGCTACAGACAGATTGCTGGACTGGTTTCTGAGCAAAGGCATTACCACTATTGATACTGTTGTCATTCAGCACTGGCATATTGATCATTTTGGCGGTGCTGTCAAAATGGTAGAGTCAGGCAAGATCAGATTCAAGACCGTCTATGCCATTGATCCGCTCACATATTCTCATGGAGTGGACGAATCTGATAATGGTCGAGCAGTACAGGAAGACATTGATAACGCTTACAAAGCTGTACGTATATTCCAGGCTCATGGATCTAAGGTCTTGTGGAAGGATCACGGTGATTCAATCCAAGTAGGTGACATTCACTGGGATATTTTCCGCAAGCAGCCAACTGAGTTCACAGAATATGATGATGGTCATGCTTACGCCTTTGTTAATGACGGAAGTTTGATCTTATATTCTCCTGAACTTAAGCATATGATCTGCAGTGATGGACCATGTGATCAGAAAGATGCCATTCATTACTTCCAGAAGAAATATGGTAAGAAAGACATTCTCCGTTCCACAAGCGTTACTCATCATGGTGGATCCTATTCCAGATCAAATGCTGAGGCTTTTGTGGATGCTGGTGGTATATTTGCCTATGAGTCTTGCATTGAGCTTAATGGTCCTGGCACAAGTGACTGGACACCATATGGTACTCGTAGGCTTGTTCAACAGGGTGTTACCGTTTGGATGCAGGATGAGGATATTTATTTTTACGCTGGTGATGGCAAGTTCACAATCAAGCAAGGTTCCAAGTCTATATCATTTGCTGTTCCGTATACTACCAAGGCAGCAGAAGGTTGGATTCATAACACTAAGGGCTGGTGGTATCGCAAATCTGATGGTTCGTGGGCTACAGGCTGGCAGAAGATCAATAAAAAATGGTACTATTTTGCAGCAAGCGGTTACATGGTCACAGGCTGGTTGTGGGATACAGATCGTAGATGCTGGTTCTATTTGGATCCAGTTTCAGGTGCAATGTGGGCCAGCAAGTGGCTGACATACAAGGGCCGCCAGTGCTGGCTCAATCCGTCCGGTAGGGCCGCTATGTCGGAGACTCTTACAATCGATGGCAAGACGTACGTGTTTGATAAAGACTGTTATGTGGTTGAAAATAGCGCTGAAACAAAAGAGCAAGGTCCAGCAATTGACAGATCAAAGAAATTCATCGACATCTCAGAATTCCAGGGGGATGTCGATTGGGAAAAAGCAAAAGCTGATGTTGGCGCAGTATACATCAGATGCGGCTATCGCGGATCACTTGCTTCTTCGCCATCCAAATACAAAAAGATCTGCTATGATGCGAAGTGGGAGAGAAACCTTGCGGGAGCGCAGGACAATGGCATTCCCTTCAGCGCGTACTTCTTCCCAACGGCCGTTACTGAGGCAGAGGCGACAGAAGAAGCCGAGTGGTTTTACAATCTGGTTAAGGGCCTTCCCCTTTCCTTCGCGCCTGCGCTTGATACTGAAAACGTATGGGGCCCGGATAGAGAAGCAGGCCGAGCAAACGGCTTGAGTAAAGCAGAGCGCACCAAACTGCTTAAGATCATAACCGATTACTTCAACGCGCGCGGAATGAATATCGGTATTTATGCGTCAGCGAGCTGGTTCACTTCCAAGCTGAGCATGACAGAGTTCCCGGATGCTGTGATTAAATGCACTTGGGTAGCTGATTCCACCGGCGCAGTAGACTATAACGGATACTACTGGCTGCATCAGTACGAGAAAGGATCCGTATCAGGATTCTCCGGCGATGTAGATAAGAACAAGGTCTGCAACGCGATTCCTCCGGCGTTTCAGAATGAATCTACAAAGAAGGACAATGTGCAGATCTATCCGACCACAGATCCCGTGCAGATCAGCAATTCCGGAAGTGATGAAAACGGAAATTATAAAGGCGGAGCGGCAGGAGACAATACCGGCAAAGAATGGTATATTCGCGACTGGTACAACCGTCCCTGGAACTGCGTCCTGAGGCATCCGGATGCGGAGGTGAGGGCGTGCCTGGCTGATCTGGCCATCAAGGCCGCAAAAAATGACAAAATCGGATACGACCAGTATCAGCGGCAGACATACTGGACGGAGCTCCAGAAGGTGGGATATGATCCGTCTAAGATCACTACAGCCTGCGAGGCGGACTGCTCTGCTGGCGTGATCGCCAATGTTAAGGCGGTGGGCCACCTGCTCGGGCGGAAAGAGCTGCAGACCATCACCTGCACATACACGGGTAACATGAGAGCATCGCTCAAGTCTGCCGGCTTCCAGTGCCTTACAGACTCCAAGTATCTCAGCGAATCCTCTTACCTTGTAGCTGGCGACATCCTCCTCAATGACGCACATCACACAGCAACAGCCGTCACAAACGGTAAAAATTCGGGCCAGTCTGCCACGCAGACGAGCTATCAGAGCGCAAGCGCGGAATCGTCCACGACAAGCACAGACGACGTTCACGCGGTCAAATACAGCGCCGTGGTGGCCACAAAGACAGATCTGCTCAGCATCCGCCTCGGCCCGGGGACCAGCTACGGAACCTGCAGTTTCAGCCCCTTAGCTAAGGACACCAAAATTGAGGTGTGCAATCACTCCGTCGGTAAGTGGCTGCTGATCAAGTACGCAGGCAAGTACGGAGACGCGTACAGCGACTATATCCGCAAAACCTGAGAAGAACATCCCTGCTAGCACATGTTTTTCACATAAAAAAAGAGCCCCGGGAGAGTAAAATCTCCCGGGGCTCTTTTTATTACAATGTACTGATCAGGTCCTCAATGACCTTGCTGGCTGAGCATCTGCGCTCGGTGGCGATCCGCTTGACCTTCTCAATCGCACTTAGCGGCAGACTGTAGAGCACTCCTTTGGTCTCGCCGTCTTCGGAAACCTCTCCGAAAATTGCCTCGTATTCCTCTGCCTCGAGATGTTCCTCTGCCCACTCCTGAGCCTCATCGAAAGTCATGGGGATGATCCTCTCGTCACCGCTCCAGCAGTTTTGCCCTACTGATTTTGAGTAGC
>JAILPP010000137.1 GCA_024699425.1 Oscillospiraceae bacterium
GAAGATATGCCCTTTACGGGTGTGGTCTATCCCGCAGCCCACGCCGCCTGTGAGATGACGGAAAACAAGCGGGTCGGAATCATCGGTACGCCCGCTACCGTGGCAAGCGGCAGCTATGAAAATGCCATTCACTCGATCGACCCGACAGTGGACGTTACCGCAATGGCTTGTCCCCTGTTTGTGCATCTGGTCGAATACGGCTACACAGACCCCGATAACCGCATCACCCGTCTTGCGGCGGAAGAGTATCTGGAGCCGATACGGAGTGCAGATGTGGATACGCTCATTCTGGGCTGTACGCATTATCCTGTGATCGCACCTGTGATCGGCGCGATCATGGGCAGCGGTGTCAGACTCATCTCCGCAAGTGAAGCGGCTGCCAATTATGCCAAAAAACTGCTTGAAGAAAATGATCTGCTGACGGACAGCACGGAAAAAGGACATAATACATATTACGTTTCGGACAGCGTTTCGATGTTCCGTTCCAATGCACAGCACTTTCTGGAAGATGCCGTCAACGGACAGGTGTTCAGCAGCAGGTTGTAACAATAGCCAAGTGCAAAAGACAGAGGAGAACAGTATTGAAAGAACAGTGGATTATGACGCTGATAAGCATTCAGCGTGAAGAACATGATACTTCCGAGTCTACACTGGACACGGAAATAGAGTATTATCAGAATCAGGACGGTGAACGGGTCATTTCCTATGCGGAATCCGAAACCACAGGAATGGAAGGTTCTCATATGCAGCTCCGTGTCGCACAGGACGGCATGATCTCCATTGTGCGCACGGGCAATTATCAGACGCATCTTGTGGTACAGAAAGGAAAAAAGCATTTCTGTCACTATGAAACGCCGTTCGGAGAATTTGCGGTCGGTGTGTCGGCAAAGTGGGTTCGCAATACGCTGACAGATACGGGCGGAGATCTGAAATTCCGCTATACGGTAGATGCCAACAGCACGCTGCTTTCGGATAACGAGATCCATATCAGCATCAAAAAAATGACAATGTAATATGCAGGAGGTTAAACGCATGACAAATATGATGGAAACAGCGCAGTTACAGCTCCGTGAGCTTCTCACCAATGCGCTTGGTACGCTGACTGCGGAAGGTAAGATCGCAGCGGCATCACTGCCGGTTTTCAAGATCGAAGTACCGGCGGACAAATCCCACGGAGATTTTGCTTCCAATATTGCAATGGCATCTGCCAAGGCACTGCACATGGCTCCCCGTGCCATTGCGGAACTGTTGCTGTCGGCGTTGCAGTTTGAGGGAACGTATTTTGAGAAAGCCGAGATCGCAGGTCCCGGATTTATGAATTTCTTCCTACGCAGAAGCTGGTTCTCCGATACGGTGCAGGCGGTCATTGATGAACAGGAAGAGTACGGAAAGTCCGAAGGCGGTAAGGGCAGGAAGGCACTGGTAGAATTCGTTTCAGCCAATCCCACGGGTCCGATGCACGTCGGCAATGCAAGAGGCGCTGCACTCGGTGACGGCATTGCATCGCTGTTAGAGTGGACAGGCTGGCATACGGAACGTGAATTTTACGTCAATGATGCAGGCAATCAGATCGAAAAGTTCGGCAAGTCGCTTTCCCTGCGTTATATGCAGCTCTGCTCGGAAAAGGGTCAGGCTGTCTATGCCGCACACAGGGACGATGCCGAGGCACTGGCGGCTGCTGTCTACGGTGAGGACGGCAATTCCGCAGATTTCCCGATGCCCGATGACGTATATCTCGGCAAGGATATTATTATTCATGCCGCAAATTACTATGCGGAAAACGGCAGTCAGCTTGCGGAACGCTCCGAAGAGGAAAGACGTGCCGCACTCGTCGGCTATGCGCTTCCGCTGAATATTGCGGGTCTGGAGCGTGACCTGAAGAGCTATCGTGTGGAGTATGACCACTGGTTCCGTGAATCGGCACTTCATGCAGACGGAAGTGTGGATCGTATCATTGACGAGCTGACAAAGCGTGGCTTTACCTATGAGCAGGAAGGTGCGATCTGGTTTAAGGCAGAGCAGTTTGGTGCGGACAAGGATTTCGTGCTGCGCCGTGCCAACGGCATTCCGACCTACATCGTGCCGGATATTGCGTATCATATGGATAAGCTGGTTACCCGTGGTTTTGACAAGGCGATCAATGTCCTCGGAGCCGATCATCACGGTTATGTCCCCCGTCTGAAAGCGGCGCTCAAGGCACTCGATGTCGATACAGAACGGCTTGACGTGGTTCTGATGCAGATGGTCATGCTCTTCCGCAACGGACAGCCTGCAAAGCTCTCCAAGCGCAGCGGCAAGGCGATCGGACTGGTCACGCTGCTTGAAGATATTCCGCTGGATGCGGCACGCTTCTTCTTCAATATGCGTGAGGCAAACTCTCACTTTGAGTTTGACCTTGATCTTGCAGTGGAAAAGTCCTCGCAGAATCCTGTTTACTATGTGCAGTATGCTCATGCAAGAATCTGCTCTATCCTGCGCACGCTGAAAGATGAGGGATTGTATCTCGAAAAGCCGATGTCTGAACTTCCTCTCGGTGACAGCCCGCAGGAGACCGAGCTGATCCGTCATATTGCGGCATTCCCGTCGGAAATTGCGGCGGCGGCAAAGGTCTATGACCCATCCCGTGTGACAAAGTATGCCATGGAGCTGGCAACGCTGTTTCACAAATTCTATGATGCGTGCAGTGTCAAGAATGCGGAGAGTGAGGAACTTCGTGCTTCCAGAACTGCGCTCTGCCGTGCAGCGGCACAGACCCTGCGCAATGCGATGGCGATTCTCAAAATCGACTGCCCCGAAAAAATGTAACACTCTGCGACCCGAAGCGGCATACAGATGCTTTCATGGTATCTGTATGCCGCTTTTGCATTCGGAATCTGACCGCCCTGACGTGTGCGGAACATCGTGTTCCGCAGAAATTGCCTTGAATAATGGCTGTGCTGCGTGCTTTTTTCAAGGTGCGGAACTGCGGAACATTTTTTGAAAATAAGCATTGTGTATATAGAAAAAATATTTTGGAGACTTCTTCTGACGGATACCCGAAAAAAGTTTTTTCTATATAGATTCTTCGTTTTTTTGTTCCGCATGTTCCGCACCCGTTAAAAACGGCTTAAAATAGCCGAAAAACTGTCGGAACATGATGTTCCGCACAGTTCCGCAGTGTTCCGCACCAAAGGGATAATAAAAAACTGCGCAACCACACAGGTCACGCAGCCTTATTTTATGCTGCAAATGAATGCAGACTGTCAGAATATAAAAAGCGATGCGGGTGCAGGGCGGTCACCGCCCTGCCGAGGGGGTTTGGG
>JAILPP010000146.1 GCA_024699425.1 Oscillospiraceae bacterium
ACCTCTACGCCGACCCGACCAACTTCATCAAGGACAACGAAGCCGAATTTGAATACATCATGGAACAGACGGGAAAAGCCCCTGCCGTGCGCGGCATCGACTTTCTTTCCTACCGTTCCGGCTCCGACTGGGACGACCACGCCGCCGAACGTGCTGCACAATGGGTCACGGACTATCACGGCATCGCCACGGTCACATGGCACTGGAACGTCCCTTCCGACCCCGACAATCAGAAAGATGCGGCATTCTATGTCAAATCCGCCAACCCCGTCTATACCACGTTCAGCATCAGCAAGGCGCTCGAAGAAGGCACATGGGAACATGAACAGATTCTCAGGGATATTGACTTTGTTGCGAAGAAATTTCAGATTCTGAAAGATGCGGATGTTCCCGTTCTGTTCCGCCCGCTGCACGAAGCGGAAGGCGCATGGTTCTGGTGGGGTGCAGAGGGCGCAGAACCCTGCAAGAAACTCTACCGCCTGCTGTATGACAAGCTCACCAACGAATATGGTCTGGATAATATCCTCTGGGTATGGACAAGCGGTTCTTACGAGACTTCCAGAGACTGGTATCCCGGTGACGATGTGGTGGACTTCATCGGCTGCGACAAGTACAACTGCACCGACGGTCAGCCGAATCTCAGTTCGATCTCGTCCACGTTCTATTCGCTCGTACAGCTCACCGACGGACAGAAGATGGTCACCATGTCCGAGAATGACTCCATTCCCTCCCTCGAAAATCTTCAGAACGAAAAAGCCGCATGGCTCTGGTTCTGCCCGTGGTATCAGAACTATCTCACCAGCGAACAGAATAACCCCGTTGCATCCCTCAGCGAGATCTACAACAGCGAATACTGCATCACCCTCGATGAACTGCCCGACCTGAAAACCTATCCTCTCCCCGACAGCACCGCCCCCGCACAGACGGAATCGTCCACTGCTACAGAACCTCTCACCAAAAGCGGCGATGTCTCCTGCGGCGATGTCAACAAGGACGGCACGGTGGACATTCTCGATGTTGTCAAGCTGAACAAATTCCTGCTGGCAGTCACCGAACTCGACGAGGAAGCGCAGAACAATGCCGATGCCGATCTTGACGGCGAACTGACCGCCGCCGACTCCCTGAATATCTTAAAATATGTACTGAATGTTATCCGAACACTCCCCATTGCCTGAATCAAACGCAAAGCTCCGGAAGAAAACTCCGGAGCTTTTGTGCGTATCGACAGAAATCGGCAGCAATCAAAAATATTCCGAAAAAACACTTGCAATCTTTTCCGGAATATAGTATAATGGTAGTGTATGCTGAATTTTCAACGATTGGAGAGTGTGTATATGGATTTCATACTAAAAGCGCACAATTTCCTGCTGCTTGCCGGCGGTTCCATTCCCGGTGGCAAGCGTCCGCTGGAAGATGCGGAAAAATGGGGCGTGACACTTGCCGGACTCGGCATCGTCATCTGTGCGCTGCTGCTGCTGGTCATCGTGATCTTCGTGTTCGGAAGAATCTTTGATGCCCTGAACACCACGAATCAGGAAAAGGCAAAACAGGCTGCCGCTGCAAAAGCGCCCAAGCCGAATCCTGCCCCTGTCAAAAAACAAGCTCCTGCTCCCAAAGCACCCGCACCCACACCTGCACCGGCTGCGGACGATGATGAGGTCATCGCCGTGATCTCGGCTGTGGTCGCTATGATGAGCGAAGCAGACGGAACAACGTATAAAGTAAAGTCTGTCAAGCCCGTACAGAACGGCATCGGCGGCAGAACCGCATGGGCAATGGACGGCAGACGCAACAACGTTTCGCCGTTCTGAGAAAGGAGTTAGTAAAGTATGCTGCAAATCTTACTGGATATTCTGCGCGGCTTGTGGGAGACCAGCGGTCTTTACGGACTGATGGACGACCCCAAGAAGCTCGTGATGATGCTGATCGCCTTTGTGTTCATGTATCTGGCGATTGTCAAGGAGTTCGAGCCGCTGCTGCTGCTTCCGATCTCTTTCGGTATGTTCCTCTCCAATCTTCCCTGTGTTCTGTCAGAAGATATGATGTTCCACGCAGAGTTCTGGAACTGCCCGCAGAGTGCGGAATGGTTCTGGAGCGTCCTGCATGACGGCGGCTTGCTGGATAAGCTGTACTTAGGTGTCAAGCTGCAAATTTATCCCTGCCTGATCTTCCTCGGCATCGGTACTATGACCGACTTCGGCCCGCTGATCGCCAACCCGAAGAGCTTCCTGCTCGGTGCAGCCGCACAGGGCGGTATCTTCTTCACGTTCCTCGCTGCTTCCTTCATGGGCATGAGCGCTGCGGAGTGCGGTTCTATTGCTATCATCGGCGGTGCGGACGGTCCGACTTCCATCTATGTTTCGTCCAAGCTGCTCGATGGTGCCAATTCGAGTCTGAATACAGGTACCATTGCACTGGCAGCCTATACTTATATGGCACTTGTTCCCGTCATCCAGCCGCCGATCATGAAGCTGCTGACCACCAAGAAAGAACGTGCCATCAAGATGCCGCAGCTCCGTACACCGTCCAAGACGGAAAAGATCATCTTCCCGATCGTGGTTACGCTGATCGTGGCGCTGCTTGTTCCGTCTGCGGGTGCGCTTGTCGGTATGCTGATGTTCGGCAACCTGCTCAAGGAAAGCGGCGTGTGCGGCAGACTCGTTGACACCGCACAGAATGCACTGATGAACATTGTCACCATCTTCCTCGGCATCTCCGTAGGTGCGACCACGACCGCCGCAAACGTCCTGAACTGGGAGTTTGCAAAGGTCATGATTCTCGGTGTTGTTGCGTTCTCGCTGGGTACTGCCTGCGGTCTGCTGCTGGCAAAGCTGATGAACGTGCTTTCGGGCGGCAAGCTCAATCCGCTGATTGGCTCTGCGGGTGTATCCGCCGTGCCGATGGCAGCGAGAATTTCCCAGAAAGTCGGCGCACAGACCGACCCGACCAACTTCCTGCTCATGCACGCTATGGGTCCGAACGTTGCGGGTGTTATCGGTTCTGCGGTGGCTGCCGGCGTTCTGCTGAGTGTAATCCAGTATTAAAATCAGAAGCCTTGCGGAATATTTCTGCAAGGCTTTTCTTTTCACGGATTCGTCACTTGACTTTTAGGGCATACTATGGTATAATAAAGAAAAATCCGGAAAAGGGGTGTCAGCACACTGTATGGAATTTCCATTGATTATTGCAATCGTAGTACTTTCGATTCTGCTCGGTAAAGAAAAGAAGAAAAACACAGGTAACATAACCGACACTGTGCAAAATTCGTTTCTCAGGGACGTTCCCATGCGGCAAAGCTCGCAGCTTGCCATGTCTCCCGAAATGATAAGCCGTGAAGCCGACAATATGCGCCGTGCCTCCGAGAGTGCGCTCCGTACCCGTGCGGAAGCCCTTGTCGCCCGCTATGACCAGTCGGCGCTTGTCTCCGATCTTGTCGATACCATTCGTGAATGCATCCGCTACGGCATCATCTGGGACATTACCCTCAACGACAGCGACATCAGCATCACCACCATGACCGATGCGATGGATAACCGTGTCTGCCTCATGACAGAACGCTATGATTATGCCTCTATGGGCTATCAGGATCCGCCCCGTGAGAGTGAGCATCGCCTTGCCATGGCGCTTGCACTTCAGAAGAAACTCGGCGCTGATTACGGCATCGAGTATCAGTTCCAGTACAATCCCGTCAACAGCCAGTTTGTCCTTTCCGATCTCATGGTATGCTACCGCAAGAAGGAGCTTGGCAGTGAACCGCTTCTGAAATCCCCGATCTGAGAAAAATAATGCCTGCACCGCCGAAAAGCGATGCAGGCTTTTTGTTACTTGATGTAGACCCGCTGCATTCTCTGTACAACTCTGGGCTTGTCGTTGCTGTCTGTCTCCACGGAAGCGATCTCGTCCACGACTTCCATGCCGGAAACGACCTTGCCGAATGCGGCGTAGTTGCCGTCGAGGTGCGGTGCGTCCTCATGCATGATGAAGAACTGCGAACCCGCCGAATTGGGCATCATGGAACGTGCCATCGAGAGAACGCCACGTGTGTGTCTGAGGTCATTCTTCACGCCGTTGCTTGCAAATTCGCCCTTGATCGTCCAGCCGGGGCCGCCTGTGCCTGTTCCGAGGGGACAGCCGCCCTGAATCATAAAGCCCGGAATCACACGATGAAAGGTCAGACCGTCATAGAATCCCTGCTTGACGAGTTTCTCGAAGTTTTCGCAGGAGATCGGTGCAATCTCCGGATACAGTTCGATCTCGATTGTTTTTCCGTTTTCCATTTCGATAACTACCATTGCTTGTTTCCTCCTGATAAAATAGAATCTGCATCTGTCCGTGAAGCGCAGACAGGTTTTCAGAACAGTGCCACGCTCTCCACGTCCTCTTTGGTGATCGTCACGAGATCTTTGTCTGTGACAGATACAAGGGTCGCAAGGCGGTTTGCCTGATTGGTGAGTGTTTTCTCGAAGAAGTTGCGGGCATCACGACCGTTGGCAAAGCCGGGGAGTTTCTGTGCCACTCTGTTCTCGAAAAACGCTTTGACGCACGCCAGTGCATCATCGGTCAGCTCAAAGAACGACTTGGAGCAGATGCCGCAGAAAATATCCGTCAGCTCGTCCGCCGTGTAGTCGTCAAAGCGGATTTGCTTGTTGAAACGGGAGCGCAGTCCGGGGTTGGAGTCCAGAAACGCTTCCATCAGATCGGTATAGCCTGCCACGATGACAATGAAGTCCTCACGGTTGTCCTCCATCGCTTTGAGCAGCGTGTTGACCGCCTCCATGCCGAAATCATTCGAGCCTGTATTGGCAGTCAGTGCATACGCCTCGTCAATGAAGAGCAGTCCGCCCATTGCAGATTCGATGATCTTCTTGGTTTTCATGGCTGTCTGTCCGACATAGCCGCTGACAAGACCGGAACGATCGACTTCGACCAGATGCCCCTTGCTCAGAATGCCGAGCTTGGCATAGACTTTTCCGAGCAGACGAGCCACTGTCGTCTTGCCTGTGCCGGGGTTGCCCGAAAAGACCATATGCAGGGAAACGTGTGTCTGCGGCAGACCTCTGTCCTCACGCATCTTGTGGACTTTGAGCAGGTTGATGAGGCTGTTGAGATCTTCCTTGACCCTTGAAAGACCTGTCAGGCTGTTGAGATGTTCAAGCAGTTCTTCCAGTGTTTCTTCGGGTTCCTGCGGTTCTTCGGGTTTCTTCTCATCGGCGGGTGTGAGGGCATCTTTCAGACCGCCGCTGTTTTTCTGTACAGAATCGGGGGGATCCTGTTCTTTCTTTTCCTCTTTGGGGGCGATCGCCGCGGTTTCCATGCGTTCTTCGGGATTGAACGGCACGGGCGGTGCAAAGGGATTGATACGCTCATGCTGTATTTTCTTCCATGTACGCAGGTAAGCGCTGCGGTAATTCTTGAGCCGCAGCATCAGGGCAGCCATTGCCTTGGTCTGACGGTCATCGTACTTGCCGTCATAGGTGATGAACTCCAGCCCCAGCTCATCGAGAAATTCGAGCAGCATCAGCGATGTACTGCCGTTTGCCGCCTGATTCTGAATATCCGCATTGATGAACACGGTCAGCAGACTCAGCACGGTGTCAAAGATGGCATCCGAAGAAATCCGATGCTCCTCGACAAAGCGCACGACGTAATCTCTTGTGAGGGAGAAGCCGAGGCAGTCGTTGATGATGTCCACTTCGGCATCACGGATATTGCGGTCGCTGTCGGCAACGTAGAGCATGAATTTCATAATGGCGAACTGCGCATAATCACGCAGGGACATCTGACTGTTTTTGATCTGCAAACCCTGCTTTTCGTATTGGATGCAGAGGGTGTAGATGTATTGCAGCGTGTCGTTACGGGAACTCTTCAAGTATTTCAACTCCGATCCTGATGAGATAGTTTTATTATAGCACGCTTTCCCGAAAAAGGCAAGCCCTTTTCTCAACTATACAGCAATAGATAAGCGCAGACTGTCAAAATATACAAAAGCGATGCGGGTGCAGGGCGGTCACCGCCCTGCCGAGGGGGTTTGGGGGGGCGAGTAGCCCCCCAATACCTGTCGGAGTGTCCGTTAGCACGGAAGTTCAATTTCCCCGTCAAAGACGTGTGTGGCGCTGCCTGTCATCATGACCGTGCCGTCCTCTTTCCAGACAATGTGCAGATCACCGCCGCGCAGTTTTACCGTGATCTCTTCGCCCCGCTTGCAGAAGCCGTTGAGAACCGCTGCCACAGCAACCGCACACGCACCTGTCCCGCAGGCGAATGTCTCGCCGCTGCCACGTTCCCAGACACGCATGAACAGCGTTTTCTCATCGAGGACACGCACAAACTCGGTGTTGATGCGTTCGGGGAAGAGCTTGTGATGCTCGAAATCGGGTCCGATCTTCGGCAGGTCAAGTTCCATGGGGTCGTCCTCTGTGAAGATGATGCAGTGCGGATTGCCCATGGAAACGCAGGTGGCAGTGTAATCCTTTCCGCAGACGGTGATTGTGCGGCGGACGAAATCCTCACCGTCCGCATCGACGGGGATTTCACGGGGTTTCAGGATCGCCTTGCCCATATCGACGGTTGCGCCGACGGCTTTTCCGTTCTCGATCTGAAGCGTGATGTACTTGATACCCGACTTGGTTTCCACGGAAAGTTCAGGCTTGCTGACGATGCCGTTATCATAGGCGAATTTACCGACACAGCGGATTCCGTTGCCGCACATCATGCCTTCCGAACCGTCCGCATTGAACATACGCATACGGCAGTCGGCAACCTCGGACGGAAGGATCAGAATCAGTCCGTCCGAACCGATGCCGCACCGTCTGTCACTGACGAAAACAGCGGTCTTTTCGGGTTCGGGGACTTGCTCACGAAACCCGTTGACATAGACATAATCATTGCTGATGCCGTGCATTTTGCTGAATTTCATAGACTTCATTCCTTTCGGGGGGATATGCTATTATTATACAGGATTCTGACAGAAAAAGCAAGACCCTGCGGAATTTGCATAATTGCCTAAAAATAGGATTGCAGATTTGTTTAATATGCCTATAACTTTTTTCAACAGAATATGGTATAATAATAGATAGAACGACATTCACCCCGAAAGAAACGGAGGCAAACATGGAATTTCAGATAAATGATCTGGTCATATACGGCAGCGCAGGTGTGTGCCGTATCGTTGCGGAAGAGGAACAGAGCATGGACGGCAAGACCTATGTGAAGTACTACAAGCTCAAACCCATATCCGAACAGAATTCCACCTATTACATACCCGTAACAGCCGCAGCCGACAAACTGCGCCGCCTGCTCCCCAAGGAGGAGGTACTTGCACTGATCGAGTCGATGCCCGAAAGTACCGCCGAAGCGGATCTCTGGAAGGAGAACCGTCGGGAACGCAAAGAAATGTACAGCCAGATTCTGCACGGCGACGACCGCAAAGCACTCCTGCAACTGATCTCCTCGCTCTACTCCAAGAAGCAGGACAAGGAGGCACGGGGCAAGCACTTCTCCACGATGGACGAAACTGCCATGAAGAATGCGGAAAATCTCATGTTGCAGGAATTTGGTGCAGTCCTCGGCATGGAACCCGAAAAAGTCCGCAATGTCATTGCCGCAAGATTCAACGCATAACGGCACAAGCCGATGTATCCCGTGTACATCGGCTTTTATTTTTCTCTTTTTCTCATCAGGTGCGGAACAATGCGGAACAGTGCGGAACATGATGTTCCGACAGTTTTTCGGCTATATACAGCCCTTTTTAAGGGGTGCGGAACATGCGGAACAAAAAACGAAGAATCTATATAGAAACACTTTTTCAGGTATCCGTCCGAAGAAGTCCCAAAAATATTTTTCTATATACGCAATGCATATTTTCAAAAAATGTTCCGCAGTTCCGCGCCTCAGAGAAAGCACGCAATACAGCCGTTTTTCAGCGCAGAATCTGCGGAACACGATGTTCCGCACACGTCACGGCGGTCTGTCATCCGGGCAGATAGGTTTCGGGGTCGATGAATCTCCCGTCCTTCATGACCTCAAAATGCACATGGGGAGGCAGGGTGCTTTCCGCATCGGCAGTCTGCCCGACAGCCCCGATGACCGTTCCCGCCTCGACAGTATCGCCCTCCGAAACGGACAGCGACGAGCCGAGATTACAGTATCTCGTGATATAGCCGTTCTTGTGGTCGATCGTGACGGTCACGCCCCAGAGGGCATCTTCCGTGATCTGCGACACGCTCCCCGCCGCCGTCGCTCTGACCGAATCCCCCAGCGGGGCGGCATAATCCGTGCCGTTGTGGGTCTGCCATACACCTGTTGTGGGCGACTTGACAAGTGAACCTGCACTGAACGGCTGTAAGATCTCGCCCTTGACGGGTTCGTGACGTTCGGGCGGTTCGGTGGTTTCCTCCGTTTCGGTGACAAGCTCCGTCAGCGGGGCAGTTTCCGTCTGCGGCGCAGGGGCGAACACCTCCGCAAGTTCCGATGCCGAGGGCGTTTCAATGACACGGCGTTCCGTTTCCTCTGCCTGTTCGGTCTGTGCAAAGCGCACCTCTGTGCCGCGGGGCAAAGTCACAGGTCTTGTAAACACCGTTTCTGCGGGCATATCACGGATACTGCCGACAGTCGTTTCGAGCTGTACACGCAGTTCCTGTCTGGTCTGTGTATACGCAAAGTAACAGGCTGCCCCGATCATCGCCGTGCAGAACAGCATCACAAGCCAGAACCGCAGGATATGGTTTCTTTTTAATTGCACTCCATGCTTTTCCATGGGATCACCTCCGAAGATAGCATGACCCTTTTGCGCATTTTTATGCAAAGCACTTGCAAATTTCCATCAGATGCGGTATAATGGATAGAGTTACAAAGCGATGCGGGTGCAGGGCGGTCACCGCCCTACTCTGTATAAGCGACCAGCCGCGCTCGTTCCTCGCTGGCTGTCTGCTTATGCCGAGGGAGGTTGGGGGGCGAGAAGCCCCCCAATACCAGCCCGTAACAGATTCCCACCGAAAGGAAGGCAGTCATGCAAAAGCTCCGGCATTTTCTGAAACCGTACCGAAAATATGTGATCCTCGGACCGTTGTTCAAGCTCCTTGAAGCGATCTTTGAACTGATCGTGCCCGTGGTCATGGCGAAGATCATCGACATCGGCATCGCAGAACGCAACGCCTCCTACATCGGCTGGCACTGCGCTCTCATTGTCCTGCTCGGCATCTGCGGGCTTGGCTTTGCGCTGACCTGTCAGTATTTCGCCTCGAAATGCGCTTTCTCGTTCGGCACTGACCTGCGGGGCGCACTCTTCCGTCATATCCGCACACTCTCCCGCACGGAGATCGACCAGATCGGCACTTCTGCGCTCATCACCCGCATCACCACGGACGTGACCTCCGCACAGCAGGGCGTGAACATGGCAATCCGTCTCGGCACAAGAGCGCCGTTCCTGATTATCGGTGCGATCGTGATGACCCTGCTCATTGACTGCCGCCTGTCGCTGATCTTTCTCGTCATTGCGCCGATTCTCGGATTCGTCCTCTACACCGTCCTCACCCGCACGATTCCCATGTACACCGCCAATCAGAAACAGCTCGACGGCATTTCCCGCCACACGGGTGAAACCCTCGACGGCGTGCGTGTCATCCGTGCCTTCGCCAGACAGGAACAGGAAACCGCAAAATTTCGTGAAGAATGCGCCGCCCTTGAGAAAAGCATGATCGCTGTCGGGCGTATTTCCGTCATTCTCAACCCGCTGACGTTCCTGATTATGAACCTCGGCATTGCGGCGGTTCTCTGGTTCGGCGGCTTGCAGATCGAAGCGGGACGGCTCTCACAGGGCGACCTGACCGCCTTTGCCAACTACATGACACAGATCCTCCTTGCGGGTATCCAGCTTGCGGGACTGATCCAGATTCTCACCAAGGCACAGGCATCGGCTCTGCGGACAGCCGAAATTCTCGAAACACAGCCCTCCATGCAAAACGGCACGGAAACGCCCCTCCCCTCAGACGAAGCGATTTCCTTTGACCATGTGAATTTCGCCTATGCCGATGCAGGTGACCCCGCCTTGCAGGACATCACGTTCACGCTCCGCAAAGGGCAGACCCTCGGCATTATCGGCGGTACGGGTTCGGGCAAATCGACCATCGCCGCCCTGATGCAGCGGTTCTATGACCCGACTTCCGGCACAGTCCGTCTGTACGGCAAAGATGTGCGCAGCTATGATATGCAGGCGCTGAACCGTTCTGTCGGCTTTGTGCCGCAGAAAGCCGTGCTGTTTACGGGTACGGTGGAAGAGAATCTGCGCATGGCAGATCAGAACGTCTCCCCCGAACGGATGCGGGAAGCACTCGAAATCGCACAGGCATCGGAGATCGTGCGGAAATTGCAGTTCGGCTTGCAGACGCATCTTGTACAGGGCGGACGGAATCTCTCAGGCGGACAGAAACAGCGCCTGACAATCGCACGGGCACTCTGCGCCGACCCCGAAATCCTGATTCTGGACGACAGCACAAGCGCTCTGGATTACGCCACGGATGCCGCACTCCGCAAAGCCCTGCGGACACGCTGCACGGGCATGACCAAAGTCATCATCTCACAGCGGACAGTCTCCCTTCAGGATGCCGACCTGATTCTTGTCATGGACGACGGCAGATGCATCGGCATGGGTACGCACAGCGAACTGCTCGCCTCCTGTGGGGTCTACCGTGAGATCTGCGAAGCACAGGGCGCATAGAAAGGACTTCACATGAATGATATGTTTCGTGAATTTGCAAGTTACGGGCGGTTTCTCCTGCCTTTGCTCCGTGCAAAGAAGGAAGTCACACCCGAACGTGTACAGTGGGGAAACAAACAGCAGTATTATCTGCATTACAAAGCCCCCGAACGTCACTCCGATCTGACCGTGCTGTATCTGCACGGCGGCGGCTGGAACAGCAAATCCGCACAGTTCTTTGATTATATCGGACAGTTCTTCGCACGGAACGGCTTTGACTGCGTGCTGATGAACTATCGGAAAGTCCCGAACGTGCGCTATCCTGTCCCGCTGGAAGATGTATTCGAGGGGTTCTGCGAACTGCGCCGCCGCAGTACCGGAGGCAGACAGCCCTGCTATGCCGTGATCGGTTCTTCTGCGGGGGCGCATCTGGGAGCGCTGCTCTGCTTTGATGCGGAAATGCAGCGCAAGTACAAAGTCAGCCCGAATGTGTTCCGGGGGTATATCGGACTTGCCGCCCCGCTTTGCTTTGATGCGCCCCGCACATGGATGATGCAGTCGCTCCTGAAAGGGCTGTTCCATTCGGGAGCGCGTGAGGACTGGAAACAGGGCGAACCCGTGCTGAAACTCCGCCGCGGGCAGAAAGTCCCCGTCCTGCTGATTCACAGCCGGCATGACGGCGTGATCGGACTTGCACAGGCAAAGAAATTCTGTGCCGCCGCCGCCCGCTGCGGTATCCGTGCAAGACTCTGCGAGGTGGATACGTCTGCCGATACGCACACGGCATATTCCTGCGGCATCTTCTTTGAGCAGCCCGACAAGTCCCGCACACTCGACTGGCTCATGAAACAGCTCCGTGCATGGAGCGTGATATAAACGGAGGTATCCCATGATTCCTGCACTCAGGCGCTTGCTCCACTATACAAGACCCTATCTGCTGTATCTGATCCTGACTGTGCTGTGCAGTCTGATCGGCGTATCGCTGTCGCTGACCGTTCCCGTGTACATCGGGCAGGCAGTCGATCTTGCTGTTCCTGCCGCAGAGACAGGCAGCATAGATTTGTCGGCGATTCTCTCGACTGTCCTGCGGCTTGCCTGTGTCGTGGGAATCAGTACGCTGTTTCAGTGGTTGCAGGGGCTTTGTATCAACCGCCTTGCATTCGGCACGGTCAAAGACCTGCGCACCGATCTTGAATCCAAACTCCAGAAAATGCCCGTCTCCTACATCGACAGCAACGCACGGGGCGACCTGATCGCACGGGTCATTCCCGATATTGAGATTCTCTCCGACGGCTTGTTGCAGGGCTTTGCACAGCTTTTCACAGGCGTTGTCACCATCGTGGGGACACTCTTTTTCATGCTCTCGGTCAACATCAAAATTGCCGTTCTGGTCGTGGTGATGACCCCGCTTTCCCTGCTGGCGGCATCGCAGATCACAAGGGCTTCCCACAATGCCTTTGTCTGGCAGTCGAAACTGCGGGGCGAACTCAGCGGTCTGACCGAAGAACTGGTCGGCAATATCGGCGTTGTCAAGGCGTTTGCCTACGAGGACAGGGCAGAGGAACGCTTTGAGGAGATCAGCCGCAAACTCGGCACGGCAGGACAGCGGGCAACGTTCTTTGCCTCTCTCTCGAATCCGACCACACGCTTTGTCAACGGTCTGATCTATGCGGCAGTCGGAACATTCGGCGCTCTCGGTGCAGTCGGGGCGATGCCATGGATCGGTGTCATGACCGTGGGTGATCTGGCAAGTTTTCTCTTCTATGCCAACCAGTATACCAAGCCGTTCAATGAAATATCGGGCGTTCTTGCCGAACTGCAAAACGCCGTTTCCTGCGCACAGCGGGTCTTTGAAGTCCTCGATGCCACCGCCCCGGACGAACACGCCGCACAGACCCTTCCCGCCGAAGGCAGAGGCGAGATCACGTTTGAAAATGTCAGCTTCTCCTACAACAGAAATAAGCCCCTCATCCGCAATTTCTCCATGCACGCAAAGCCGGGGCAGCGCATTGCCATTGTAGGACCTACCGGCTGCGGCAAGACGACGGTAATCAATCTGCTTCTGCGATTCTATGAAATACAGGACGGGCGCATCACGCTTGACGGCATTTCCACCGCCGACCTGAAACGGGACGATCTGCGCAGACAGTTCGGCATGGTCTTGCAGGAGACGTGGATCTTTACGGGCACTGTCGCTGAAAACATCGCCTACAGCCGTCCCGATGCCACCCGTGAGGAGATCGAAAAAGCCGCCCGCGAAGCCCATGCACACAGCTTTATCAAGCGTCTGCCGAACGGTTACGACACGGTGATCTCGGACACATCGGGGTTGTCACAGGGACAGAAACAGCTCCTGTGCATTGCCCGTATCATGCTGACCGACCCGTCCGTTCTGATTCTCGACGAAGCAACAAGTTCGATCGACCTGCGCACGGAACAGCGGATTCAGCGGGGATTTGAAAAGCTCATGCAGGGGCGGACAAGTTTCATCATCGCACACCGTCTGTCCACGATCCGTTCAGCCGACCTGATTCTGGTAATGAAGGACGGCAATATTCTCGAACAGGGCACGCACGCACAGCTCATGCGGCGCGGCGGGTTCTATGCGGAACTGTATCGGGCGCAGACTGCGTGATACAAGACGATATTTTATAAGTGGAAAAAGTTTTTCTGCCGGAGGGGTTGCATTCCCTCCGGTTTTGTGTTATAATATAGAGTGAATGTTTGTAAATACTTCATGTCATATAGAGAGGGCGGGTTTATGGAGCAGATTTTCTATCCGTATTTTTCCATCAGCATGACATATCATATCGTGCTGGCAGTTCTGGCTCTGCTTGTGTTCGGCTATCGGTTCTACCGTCAGCGGAAAATGTATCAGCTTGTGCTTGCCATTGCATTTCCCTGCACTTTGCTTCCCTACGCAGTAAATACAATGTCGTTCTTCTATGCAGTCGGTGTGTTTGAGGGGCTGGCGCTGCTGCTGGCACTCATTCTCTCACAGACGGTGGATAAACGGCAGAAACCGTCAGACAGCACAACGGATACACAGGAGAACTCCTCCGCTGAACCGTAACACACAGAAAGGGGCATTTTCATGGATAATACATTTTTCCCCGTCAGTATCAAATGGCATATCATTCTGGCATTGCTGGCACTTCTTGTCTTTGGTGCGCAGTTCATCCGCTACCGCAAGAGTCATCATCTGATTCTGGCAGTTGCCCTTCCCTGCACACTGCTCCCCTATCTGTCCGACAGTCAGACGTTTTTCTATACCGTCGGCGTGTTTGAGGGTGTCGCCCTGCTGACGGCATTTCTGCTCTCACGGACGGTTGACCGTGACAAGGAAGATTCCCCCCGCCGCCGTGCGGAAACAGACGAGGAGGAGGACACATGAAGATCGTCATTCCCGACTGGAGTACCATGTCTGCCGCAAGTATGGGCTTTTCCATCTTTGAACAGTTCGGACAGGTCATCTGCTGCGGTCTGACAGAGCCGCAGCGTGCCGCCGAAGTCATCGGTGATGCAGACGTTGTTCTCGTCAACAAGACACCCATTACCGCACAGGTCATGGATGCCTGCCCCAATCTGAAATACATCGGTCTGTTTGCAACAGGCTACAACAATATTGATATTTCCGCTGCCACCGCACACGGCATCACCGTCTGCAATGCGGGACAGTATTCGACCGAAGCCGTGGTACAGCACACGTTCGCACTGCTCCTGAGCCTTGCGGGAAATCTCCCCCGCTATGAACAGGCAGTCCGTGCAGGGGAATGGGAACGCAGTGAAACGTTTTCCTACTTTCCCTATCCCACCCGTGAAATCTGCGGCAAGACCCTTTCGGTGATCGGTTACGGCAGCATCGGACAGGGCGTGGCAAAAGTTGCAGAGGCATTTGGAATGCGTGTTCTCATCAACACACGCACAAAACCGCAGAACTGCCCCTATGAACTTGTCACACAGGAAGAGGCATTCCGTCGGGCAGATGTCCTGACCGTGCATTGTCCTCTCACCGAACAGACCGCAAATCTGCTCCGCAAAGAGACACTCTCCCTCATGAAACAAGGGGCGCTTGTCATCAATACCGCAAGAGGCGGCATCGCAGACGAAGCGGCAGTCGCAGAAGCGCTTTCCGCAGGACAGCTCGGCGGCTACGGGACAGATGTTCTCGTCTGTGAACCCATGTCACAGGATACCCCCCTGAAAAATGCCCCGAACTGCATCATTACACCCCATATCGCATGGGCTGCACAGGAGACACGGGAACGCCTGATCGGGATCGTTGCCGATAATCTCCGCAACTGGCAGGCAGGGCATCCGACCAATCAGGTGAACCGATGAAACTGCTTGCAAAAGGCGCAGCTTTCCTGCTCACAGGTCTGACCGCAGTGGGCTTGCTGCTGTTCCTGCCTGCGGGGACACTGCATTACCCGAATGGCTGGCTGCTGCTGGGCATTCTGTTTCTGCCGATGCTGCTTATGGGAGCTGTACTGTTTATCCGGGACAGATCACTTCTGGAAAAGCGGCTTCAGATGAAGGAACAGCAGTCGGAACAAAAGGGCATTGTCGCTCTGAGTGGTCTGATGTTCCTTGCGGGTTTTGTACTGGCGGGACTGGATTTCCGATTCGGGTGGTTTCCGCTTCCGAAAGCGGTTTCCGTCATTGCGGCAGTGGTCTTTCTGGCAGGGTATGCCATGTACGCCGAAGTCCTGCGGGAAAATGCCTACCTGTCCCGCACGGTCGAGGTGCAGGAAGAACAGAAAGTCATTGACACGGGGCTGTACGGCATCATCCGTCATCCCATGTATACCGCAACGCTGCTCATGTTCCTGTCCATGCCTCTTGTGCTGGGGTCGGTGTTCTCGCTGATTGTCTTTCTGGCGTATCCGGTCATCATCGTCGCCCGCCTGAAAAACGAGGAACAGGTACTGGCAGCAGGGCTGAAAGGCTATACAGACTATCAGAAAAAAGTGAAATACAGATTATTACCGTTTATCTGGTAAAAGGAGTTTGGATTTATGTTCGATATTCGCAGCAAGAAACGCATTGTCATCAAGCTGGGTACTTCCACGCTGACACATAAGACAGGCAAGCTCAACATCCGCCGCATGACCAACCTAACACGGGTGCTTGCGGATATTCAGAATGCAGGTCATGAGATCATTCTGGTGTCCTCCGGTGCCGTGGGTCTGGGTGTCGGGAAACTCAACCTCCCCGAACGTCCCAAGGATACCCCCGGCAAACAGGCGGCTGCGGCTGTCGGACAGTGTGAACTCATGCACATCTATGACGAAATGTTCTCCAGATACAGCATCACCGTGGCGCAGATCCTGCTCACCAAGACCATTATCAGCAGCCCTGACCGTGTGGACAACGTGCGCAATGCGATCGAAGCGCTCACCCGTGTCAACTGCATTCCGATCGTCAACGAAAATGACACCGTTGCCATCGACGAGCTGGAACTGGAGATCGGTGAAAACGATTCTCTCTCCGCTGTTGTTGCCTCCATCGCAGGGGCAGAGGCGCTCATCATTCTGTCGGATATTGACGGACTTTATGACAGCGACCCGCATTCCAACCCCGATGCAAAGATCATTCCCGTTGTGGAGCGCATTGATGACAACATCGACCAGATCGCAGGCGGGGCAGGCAGTGTGCTTGGCTCCGGCGGTATGGCGACCAAGATCAACGCCGCCCGCATTGCGACCGCTGCCGGTGTGGATATGCTGATTATGAACGGGAAAAATCCCGAAGACTTATATAAATTGTTCGACGGGCAGGAGATCGGTACTTACTTCCCCGCCCGCAAATAAGGAGTTGACAATATGAACTATATGGAAGAACTCGGCGCAAAGGCTAAAATCGCAAGCCATGTGACTGCCGCTGCGGGTACGGCGCTCAAAGATGCCGCCCTGACAGCGATCTCCAAGGCACTGACTGCCAATTGCGACCGCATCATTGCCGCAAATCAGAAGGATATGGAAAATGCCGCCGCAAACGGTATGTCCGCTTCCTTGCAGGACAGACTGCGCCTTGATGAAGGGCGTATTTCCGCCATTGCCGCTGCCGTCCTGAAAGTGCGTGCGCTTCCCGATCCCATCGGCGAGGAGATCGCAGGCTGGCTTCGTCCCAACGGTCTGCGCATCCGTCAGGTTCGTGTACCGATGGGCGTGATCGGCATTATCTTCGAGAGCCGTCCGAATGTCACCGTAGATGCTGCCGTGCTTTGTCTGAAAGCAGGAAATGCAGTCATTCTCCGCGGCGGCAAAGAGGCGATTCATTCCAATACCTGCCTTGTGCAGATCATGCGTGAAGCACTGGAATCCGCAGGACTTCCCGCCGATGCCGTTCAGCTCGTCGAAAAGACCGACCGTGAAACGGCTGCCGATATGATGCGGCTCAACGGGTATCTGGATGTGCTGATTCCGAGAGGCGGTGCAGGTCTGATTCAGGCGGTTGTCAGGCAGGCGACCGTGCCCGTCATCGAAACAGGCGCAGGCAACTGCCACGTCTTTGTCGATGCCACCGCAAATCTGAGTATGGCTGTCGATATCACCGACAACGCCAAGACACAGCGTCCGAGCGTCTGCAACGCCATTGAGACTTTGCTTGTCCACAGGGACATTGCGGAGACATTTCTCCCCGCGATCAAGGCGAAATTTGACGAACATTCTGTGAAGATCCACGGCGACGAAACGGTACAGCGCATTCTGGGAGACTGCGTGATCCCCGTCACCGAGGAGGATTATTATAAGGAGTACGGCGATTATGAGATCGCTGTGCGTGTCGTGGACTGCGTGCAGGAGGCTGTCAGCCATATTTTGCAGTATTCCACCCACCACTCCGAAAGCATTGTCACCGAAAGCATGGAAAATGCGGAATATTTCCTGAATCATCTCGATTCGGCGGCGGTCTATGTCAATGCTTCCACACGTTTTACAGACGGCGAGGAATTCGGCTTCGGTGCGGAGATCGGCATTTCTACCCAGAAGCTCCATGCAAGAGGTCCGATGGGTCTTGCCGCCCTGACAGCTATGCAGTACCGTGTGACAGGTACAGGACAGATCAGATAATTCTATCGGAGACAACAAACGCTGCGCTAGCGGTATAGAATAGAGGAGATAAACTATGAGTAAAGAGATAGATAATATGCTTGATGATCTGCTCAGGGAGATCGATGCACAGGACGGCGAGGAAACTGCCGCACCCAAGCCCGCAAGTCAGGAGGCTGTCAAACGGGCGGAGGCAATCGTTTCCGGCGTGAATCAGTCCTACCGCCGTCCGCCTGAGCCTGTCAGAACCGGCATTCCCGCACCGAATATCAAGGAAGTCATCGAACCTGAGCCGACAAGTCATTTCTCGGATGAGCGTTCCCTTGACCCTGCCATCCGTATGCACGACCGCCTCGATGAAAGCTCTCTGCCCGGCATTGATGCCGAGCGCCGCCCCACACAGATCAGGAATATGAGTGGAACAGGGACAGCTTCCCGCCCCGCAGGAAAGCGCAGCCTTCCCACGCCGCCCGAAGCACCGAAACGCAAAATTCCGCATATCAACGTGCCCGATGAACTGCCGCCCGATGTGACGGAAACACCCCTGCCCGCACCCAAGCCGCCTGCGAAACAGGAGACAGATCCGGAGCGTGAGGCACTGGTCAAGTCCCGTGCGGAGAAAATCCGTGAACAGCTCCGCAAGCGTACATTGGAGGAAACTCCCATCATCCCCCCGCCCAGCGAGGAGGAGATCGACAATATGATCGACGGGATCGAGTATCCCAACGGTCACCCCAAGACCGAAGAGGAAAAGAGCAGTATTTTCAGCTATCTGCATCAGGTTCTCGGCGTGGAGGAGGGTGAAGATGCCCCCGCAGAAAAGGAAACCGATGCCTTTGATGAGACAGAGGAAGATTCCCGCTGGTTCGATGATGAACCCGAAACCGAAACAGAACATTCCCTCTTTGGCGAGGAGTACAGCGCCGTCACAGACTTTGATGATGAGGAATACGACGACGAGGAAGATGAGGACGACTACGAAGAAGAGTCGGACTATGAGGACGAAACCGACGACGAGGACGAAGAGGATGCCCCGAAATCTTCCCGTTTCCGTCACTTAGAAGAAGAGGACGAGATCGAGGAAAAGAAGGAAAGCGGTCTGGTTGCTTTCTTCCGCGGTCTGTTCCGCAAGCGTACCGCAGAAGCAGATGAACATGAACTCGAATTCGGCGCTCCCGACGAAAAGGACGACGAGGACGAGGAATACGAAGAATACGAAGAATACGAGGATGAATCCGAAGAGGACAACTTTGAGGAAGAGGACGAAGAACCTGAAGAGGAATCCGAAGAAGAACCCGAACCGAAAAAGTCTTTCTTCTTCAGACCCGCCCCCAAGACGGAAGAACCGGAAGAGGAAGAACCCGAAGAAGAATCCGGGGAAGAACCCGAACCGAGAAAATCCTTCCTCTTCAAGCCCGTCACCAAGACGGAAGAACCGGAAGAAGAGCCGGAAGTAGAATCCGAAGAGGATGAACCCAAGGAAGAACCCGAAGAACCGTTCGAGGACGAGCCGGAAGAAGAGTTTGAACGGGATCAGCAACACCACTTCTTCAAACAGGCGTTTGACGAGAGTGCCGAGGAACTGGCAGAGATAAAGTCCGAACCTGAGCCGAAACCGACACAGGACGATGACATCAAGACCCGCTTCCTGGGGAGAAATTCCTATTTCGTGGCAGGTATCATCGTGCTGCTGCTTGCACTGGTGGGACTTGTGACCTTCATTTCGGCGGTTGTCAAGGCAGCAGGCGGTTTCTTCAGCGGCGGTTCTGTCAAGGATCAGCTCGAACAGGCGCTGTACCCCGTTGCCGTTGTGGATATGCCTTCCTTCAATGAACCTGCCGAACTGACCGCAGAAGGCGCTCTTTCCGCAGCAATTGTGGACATTCTCATGCATGACGATCTGAGTGGCTATACCGAGAACTTCGATCTGATCTGCGTTCCCGCCGAGGACGTTCTGGAGCGCGGCAGACAGATGTTCGGCGTGGACGTGCAGACACAGCTCGAAACGCTCCATGCAGGCGGTGAGGAATTTGCCTATGATGCACAGTCGAACTGCTTCAATGTGCCGTCTGAACCGATGATCTTCTCCTATGCACCCGAAGTCAAGAAGATTCAGCGCAACGGTGACACTTATGAAGTGACCGTGATCTTCCACGGCGATGTGGCAAGCTGGCAGAGCAAATCCCGCAACTTCACAGAGGGGACAACCAAGACCATGCAGGCAACGATTGAAAAGAAATCGACAGGCTATCGCATTGTCCGTCTGGTTGCCGTACAATAAGAACCATAGCGCAGCCCCCGACGCCACGGCGAAGGGGGCAATGCTGTTCTGTCACACACAGAAAGGATGTTATTTTCATGAAAATTCTGATCGCAGGACTGGGACTGATCGGCGGTTCGATCGCCAAGGCGCTCCACGCCTACACCGAACACAGCGTTTACGGCTGGAACCGTACCCGTGCCGTTGCCAAGAAAGCCGAGGAAGAACACGTCATTGACGGCATTGCCGATGATGATTGCAGCGGATATGATATGATCGTGGTCTGCCTCTATCCGGGGCATATCCGTCAGTGGGTGCGTGACCATGCCGCTTCCATGAGTGAAGGCACGATCGTCATTGACGTAAGCGGTGTCAAGACCGATCTGCCGCAGGAAATGCACGACATCTGCGCCCCGCACGGCGTACAGTACCTGAGCTGTCACCCGATGGCAGGCAAGGAACGTGCAGGCTATGACGTTTCCGATGAAGACCTGTATCAGGGAGCAAACTTCATCATGACCCCCCTGCCCGAAACGCCGAAATATGTACTGGCACAGGTGCGTAATTTTGCCCACCAGATCGGGTTCCGAAAGTTTGTCATCACAACGCCCGAAATGCACGACCGCATGATCGCCTACACTTCCCAGCTTGCGCACGTTGTATCGTCAAGCTATGTGGAAAGCCCCGTCATTGAACTGGAAAGCGGTTTTTCGGGCGGGAGCTTCCACGATATGACCCGCATTGCCACCATGAATGAAGATATGTGGACAGACCTGTTTATGGAAAATCGTGAAAGTCTGCTGGAAGAACTGGATATTCTGATACAGAATCTCAGCGAATACCGCAAGGCACTTGCCGACAGCGACCGTGACCGTGTCTACGATCTGATCCGCAAAGGACGGCTCCGCAAGGAACAGAATCTCGAAAACCGCCGCAAGTCCCCCGCCGTCATCGACCTGCGCAAAAAAGAGCTGTAATCCCGCATCGTTCTGATTCTTGCAGAAGTCTCTTGATTTTCTGCGCCGTGTATGGTATAATAAAGTATGCCCCAACTAACGAAAGGAGTGACCCGATTGAAGGAAACCACACAGAATCTCGGCAAAGGTATGGATCTGGTACAGATCATTGAGCCGAAATTCAAGACCAATACAATTATGGTGATGCTGCTTGTTCCGATCGTTCCGGAAAAGAATGCATCCTACGTTCTGGCACAGTCCATGCTCACGCAGTCGTGCCGCAAGTACCCCGACAACGCCGCCATGACCGTCAAGCTCGACGATATGTACGGCGCAGGTCTGAGCGCCCCCGTCAGCGTCAACGGCAGTGTGATGAGCCTTTCCGTCCGCGGAAGTGTCATTGCCAACCAATGCGCTCTCCACGGCGAAGACCTGCTCGGCGAAATGACCGACCTGATGCTTGACTGCCTCTTTGATCCCAACGTCAGGGACGGCGCATTCGATGCGAACGAGTTCCGGATCCAGCGCAAGGAACTGCTTGACTCCATTCAGGCAGAGATCAACAACAAGCGCGGCTATGCCATGCTCCGTGCCCGTCAGACCGCTTTCGTCAACGAACCCGATGCCTACCCGCTGTACGGTTCGCAGGAAGAAGTCGAAGCCCTCACACCCGAAGGTGTCTATGCGGCATATCAGGAACTGCTGCGCCGTGCCGTTGTGCGGGTGTATTACGTCGGCTCCGAAGAACCCGCAGGGCTGTCCGAAAAGCTCACAGCCGCTTTTTCACAGATCAAAGACCGTGCGCCCGAAGCACTCCCCTTTGAAGCACCAAGCCCCTGCAAATCCGAGTGCGCCCATGTCACCGAACAGATGGATGTCAGCCAGTCCAAGCTCGTTCTTGCCTTCAAGGGCGAGAATATCCCCGGCGAGGCATTCCGCCTGTTTTCCGCTGTATTCGGCGGCACACCGTTCTCCATGCTGTTCACGAACGTCCGTGAGAAAATGAGCCTCTGCTACTACTGTGCAAGCCGTGTGATCGAAGGCAAGGCGACACTGATCGTGGACAGCGGCGTGGAACTTGCCAACGCCGAAAAAACACATGAAGCCGTCCTTGCACAGCTCGAAGCCGTAAGAAACGGCGAATTTACAGATGAACTGGTCGAGAATGCCAAGCGTTTCATGGTCAATATCCTGCGCGGTATCGGAGATACGCCCATGTCCTGCATTGCGGAAGCCTACCAGCGATTCTACCGCCATGACGATGCGGACGTGGAAGAACGCATTCAGCGTTATCAGGCACTCACCCGTGAGGACATCATTGCCGCAGCAAAGGCTCTGCGGGAAGATACCGTCTATCTCATGCAGCAGGGAGGTACAAAATGAGCAGAGAACAGGAGATCATCACAAGTACACAGACAGGTTCCCATTGCCTGCACGTCAGGCATGAAACGGGTCTGGATATTTATATCATGGAAATGCCCGGCTACCACTCTTCCTTTGCGCTGTTCGGTACAAAATACGGTTCGATCAATACCCGCTTCCGTCTGAAAGGCGAGGAGAATTACACCGAAGTGCCGGAGGGCATTGCCCATTATCTGGAGCATAAACTCTTTGAGAACGAGGACTGTGATGCATTCGTGCAGTACGCCCGCACGGGTGCCAATGCCAACGCCTACACGAGTTTTGACAGGACGGCGTATCTGTTCGGCTGTTCGGAGAATTTTGCGGAATCCTTGCAGATCCTGCTTTCCTTTGTGCAGGAGCCGTATTTCACCAAGGAAACCGTGGACAAGGAACAGGGCATCATTGCACAGGAAATCCGCATGAACAATGACGAACCCGGCTGGCGTGTGTTCTTCAATATGCTCAAAGCCATGTACCACAACCACCCCGTGCGCATCGACATCGCAGGCACGGAGGAGAGCATCAAAAAAATTGATGCCGACCTGCTGTATAAGTGCTACAACACGTTCTATAACCTGCACAATATGGTGCTTTCCGTTGCGGGAAACGTCAATGCGGAAGAAGTGCTTGCCCTCTGTGACAAGCTGCTCCGCCCCTGCGAAGATCAGGGACTTGAGGAACTGTACGCCGAAGAACCGCAGACCGTTGTCAGAAATTTCGTGGAAGATACGCTTCCCGTGGGCGTGCCGATCTTCAATTTAGGCTTCAAACTGCGTCCGCAAAGCGGCATGGAACTGGTCAGGTCGGAACTGATCGCTTCCGCCCTGCTGGAAGTTCTGCTCGGTCCGTCCTCGAAGCTCTACAACGATCTGCTCAACGAGGGGCTTATCAACTCCGAATTTGAGGCGGATTCGCCTTTCACGGGTGACAATTATTTCGTGCTGTCCTGCGGCGGCGAGACGACCGAACCCGAACAGGTGCGTGACCGCATCTTAGCCGCACTCGAAGAGGCAAAACAGAACGGCTTTGACCGTGAGAGCTTTGAGCGCATCAAGAAAGTGCATTACGGCTCTATGGTGCGCAGCGATGCCGTGGTAGAGGAAAACGCAAGCATGATGCTCAATGCGTATATGGCAGGTGTCAAGCCGTTTTCGAGCGTTGACACGCTTGCATCCATCACCTATGAAGATGCCCTGCGCTTCCTGCGGGAGGAACTTGACCTTTCGCAGCACGTTCTGTCCGTGGTTCACGGCTGAGGAGGACAGGTATGAAAACAGTCGCAGAAATGGGCTATTCCAACCTCGACTATGACGAGATCGTCTTTCCGAATCTCGGCATTGACGTGCATATCAAATCCACGGCATTTTCGATTTTCGGACTGGATGTGCAGTGGTACGGCATACTGATCGTCACGGGACTTCTGCTGGCAATGGCGTTTGCATATAAGAATATGCGCCGTGTCGGACTGGACGGCGACCGTGCCACAGATGCGATCATCGGCGGCATCATCGGCGGTCTTGTCGGGGCAAGGGCATACTATGTCATCTTCAACTGGAACGAGTACAAAGATGATCTTCCCTCGATCTTCAACACCCGTGAGGGCGGACTTGCCGTATTCGGCGGACTGATCGGGGCTGTGATCGCGGGCGGTATCATCTGCAAGCTCCGCAAGGTGAAACTGCTGCCGATGTTCGATCTTTGTGGCGTGGGCTTTCTGATCGGTCAGTGCATCGGGCGCTGGGGCAACTTTGTCAATCAGGAGGCGTTCGGCAAGAACACGGACAGCCTGTTCTGTATGTCGGGCGGACGTGTACAGCAGTGGATCGCCATGAATTACAACGCCCTCGGCGGCTACAATCAGGACATGACAATGGATCAGGCATATGCGGTGCATCCGTGTTTCCTGTACGAATCGTTCTGGTGTCTGATCGGTGCGGTGCTGCTCGGCATTGTATTTTACAAGTGGCGGAAATTTGACGGACAGATTATTCTGATGTATATGGTCTGGTACGGTGCGGGGCGGTTCTTCATTGAAGGACTGCGCACGGACAGCCTGACGATCGGAACGCTGCGGGTATCGCAGGCAGTTTCGGCGGTGATCTGTGTCGGTTCGCTGATCTGTCTGCTTGTCATGCTGAATAAAGTCAAGCGCATGGGCAGTGATTACAAGCTCTACGCCGACACCCCCGAAAGCAAGGCACTCCTTGCCGAAGCCGACAGGCGCATTGCAGAGGATGCCGAAAAAAAGGCAGCCAAAAAAGCTGCCAAGGACACGGAACCAACGACAGAACCGATCATCCCCGAAGAAACCGGCGACAATACAGATGAAGAATAAAAATAAGCTGACCTGCGGTAAACAGGTCAGCTTTTTTAATCTTTGCTGTAAATGAGTACAGGCTGTCAGACTATACAAAAGCGATGCGGGTGCAGGGCGGT
>JAILPP010000149.1 GCA_024699425.1 Oscillospiraceae bacterium
TCGCTTTCATGATCTTCGTCACAGCTGTGCGAGCCTTTTGTTAGCAAACGATATTCCGATGAAAGCTATTCAGGAGTGGCTTGGTCATTCCAATTATACAATTACTGCGAACCTGTATAGTCATCTGGAGTATAATGCGAAACTGGCTTCTGCTGCAACAATTGCAAGAGTCCTTGATAAAAAGAAAGATGATGCCACACTTTCAGATAAGGGTGATAAGGAAGAGAAAAATAACTATTCGGACGAAACGAATCCTGCGTAGAGGAAGTAATATTATATAATGGTACGCAAACAGGAATGAAACAGAAAGTTTTTAAAACAGAGTGATTTTGGTAGAAAAACTGGTAGAAATACTAAGCAGATGGAAGTAATATAGCAATTCAAGAAAGTCTGTAAAGCACGAAACTACGAAGGTTACACGAACCGAAAACGCAAATGTTAATATAATGTGATAGATTTAGGCTACATTATATGGTATTCTGGTATGCATCCTTGGCGGTGGATTCCTGCACGGCATCGTTCCAGACTTCTTTGGCGAGTCTGAATACAGCCCAGCCGCGCGGCCATCCCACATACATTGTAGCATGGGTGATGATCGCTGCGATCTCTTCTTTGGTAACGCCGTGCGCTTTGGCGTTCTGCAAGTGATAAGTCAATGAACTGTCCGTGATCCCGGATGCCATCAGTGACACAACTGTGATGATACACTTTGTTTTGACATCAATCGTTGTTTCGTTCCAGACTTCCCCGAACAGCACATCATCATTGAGATGTGCAAACATCGGGGCAAACGTTCCAAGCTACTCTCTTCCTGCTGTCTGTACAATTTTTTCACTCATATATAGCACTCCTGTCTGTTTATTATATGGTGTTTCGCCATACTTCACATCTGTTTTCTCAAAAGCTGCATAACACAAGAATAAATCATCTCGAAAATCGTGTGCATTCTGAAATGGATTCCGGCTTCCTGCATTGCACGGAGTTGTTTTTCCGTTGCCATCGAATAGGGGTACACACCGAATAAAAACGGGAAAAATACGAAAATAAAACGCTCTGTATCCGTATCCGGAAAGAATTTCCGCAGGCAAACCCTGACATCTTCCAACGACAAACCGTATGCGGTCTTGAATTCGGTCAGCCGTTCCTGACGAGAATTTTCTTCCATATCATAATGATTCATGGCAAGCAGTTTCAGAAGCTGTTCATGTTTTTCCAGCGAGTGTCCGAGTGCGGTCGCAAATTCATCGGCAGACATCGTGGTATACTCCGTAGCAAGGGCGTAAATTTCCACTGACCACTGCTCATATTCGCGCTGCATCAGAGCCAGAAAAATTTCCTCTTTGGTCTGAAAATAGTTGTAGATAGACGGACGGGAAAAACTGGTTTCCGCGCTGATCTCTTTGAGGGTGATTTCCTTAAAGCTCATCCTCTGATAAATTCTTTCACAGGCATTCACGATTTCTTCTTTTCGTGAAGCGGTAAGTTCCGGAGAACCTTTTGGCATGATACGATCCCCTTTGTTTCGATTTCATCATGATATAGCATTAATGCTGTTCTGACATTGTGTCATCATGTATAGTATAGCATTATTCTGACATAATGTCAATACACGAAAATGAAAATCAGCACTTTGTGCTACAAACGTTCTGAAATTTATGCAAACTGCTTGACGTATGCGCAAAAAGCTGCACAACCGGAGCTGTGCAGCTTTTATTGGACGAAAATCTTATAAAGGAAGGTCCGTTACTTTGACAAGACCAATAGCACACTTCAGAATAATCAGCGCATCAGCGGAATCTACATTTCCATCTGCCTTGACATCTGCATTCAGAAGTGCCTGCCCGGACAGTTCTGTGCAGCCGACAATATATTTGTTCACTTTGATGACATCCAGAATGTTTACCTCGCCGTCCTCGTTGGCATCACCATAGGCAATTTTTCCGTTCTGTGACGGTTTTGTTTCGATCGGAGCCTCTCCGTCTCCGAGAAGTTTCAGCAGTCCCAGACCGGATACGTCTGTATACCCCATACCGGAAAGATCGTACCAGTTGGAGATGGCTGTACGCTTTCCTTCGCCGTTGCCGTCATCGTTGATCTGTGCATCAAATCCCACGATCTGACTGGGGGTGAATCCGCCGAGTGTGGACGGAATGGCAATTTCCACACGGTATCCGTCCGCAGTTTTCACTGCTGCCGAGGTGAAGCGCTCAGTAGTAAGACCGTCTGTGACCGTCTTTTCGTTGTCAAAATTCACACGAACCTGAATATCATCTGCTTCATAGCTGGTGGATTTATGATTATTCTCATCAAAAAAGATCTCAACCGTATCCTGTTCGTAAGCGTTGGCACTTGCTTTGCTCAGAACGGGGTCTTTGACCTCCGCCAAAATGTAGAGGTTATCCTTGTCCCAGAGGAGCTTTGCTGTACCGGTTGCACCTGACGTTCCGAGGGAGAATGTTGAGATCGGAACCGAAGGCGCATCGTTCCACGCTGCATCCGTTTCCCCGTCAATTTTGACCGTTCCCTGTGCAGCGGAGGCAATGGCAGGGATCTCAGCAATGAGGAGTTTTCCGTAAGAATCGACATCTGGTGTTCCTTTCAGGGAATTCCAGTTTTCGCCATTCAGATTCAGGTCAAAGGCAATACTGTCCCCTGTTTTAAATGCGCGGTTGACTTCACTTGCAATTTCGATTTCATTGACACCGGCTTTGACTTCCATCGTTCTGGGCTTGGCGGTCAGGTCACTGTAAACTGTCAGTGTCCCTGCCTTGGCAGCATTGACCAGCAGATGCAGACTGCCGTCCCATGCGGCTTTAAACGTACCTGCACTGCCGATGACATTCTCTGCCTGTACGGAAAAGGCGAGTGCTGTATCTTCCGAGTGATAGACTCTTGCTTTCTGTACGGTCTGTACAGGAGCATCCGTGTCGATCACGGCATAATAGGCGGGTTTTGCCTGATAGTTCTTGTCAAACAGCAGTGGATAGCCGCCGATCCAGCTTGTGGAATCTGTAATACCCCAGATTGTGACTGCCGTCAGGTTCACACCGTCCGCTTTGGCACGTTTGTACATCTCGAAGCACTGACGATAACGTTCAGCCTCAGCAAGCAGATCTTCCGCAGAGTCGGATTTCAGGGAGACATCCAGTTCTGTGACCTGAACCTCCAGTCCCATTGCCGCATAGGAGCGCAGTGCAGCCTCATACTGAGCAATGGAGGGGCTGCTCATACCGATATGGGACTGCAAGCCCATGCCGTCAATGAGTTTTTTGTCCACAAGCGGCTGCAAAATTTCGGACTGGATATATTTGAGCTTGCCTTCTGCATATTCGTTATAGTCATTATAGAACAGTTTACAGTCCTTGGGGGCATATTTTCTCGCATAGGTAAACGCCTTTGGGATATAGCTCTGATCGCCGTAGACACTCACCCAGCCGGAAGAACCGTCACCCTGCGAATAGGCACCTGCTTTCCGGATCGTACCCGAATCGGAAGCCGCCTCATTCACAACGTCCCATGCATAGAAATGCAGTTTGGGATACTGCTCCGCAAGGGCAGCCATGAGGTTTTTGATATAATTTTCCAGACGCTGGTCCATGATTTCCGGAGAGACAAACGCACCTGCTGCATCATAGTTCTCCTCGAAGAACCAGTCCGGTGTCTGCGAATGCCATACCAGCACATGACCTCGCAGATCGAGGTTGTTTTCCTCACAGAATTGCAGCATCTTTGCAGCCTGGTTGAGGGAGATCTGCGGGTTGGTCTGATCGCCGCCGTTGGCGTTCATATATGCAAGAGTCGCCGCCTGATCGAGAACGGCTTCCGGTTTCAGTTCGTTACCGATGGTAACAGCGTTGTGGTGTTTGAGGATGAAATCCTGCGTCGCTCCCTGAGAAAATTCACTGGAAGCCACAGCGCATCCGATCTTGAAATTGTCCTTGTAGACATCTTTCAGGGACGGGATAGCCTCCTGAATGGCGGGGTCAGGCAGACGTTCCGCTGTTACATCATCGAGATAGAAGCCCATGAGATCTTGTTCCTTGACAGATGCTTCCGGCTTGTAGGCAGTTTGCACATAGACGTAAAAATTGCAGGCACCCTCCGGAATTGTGCATTCGGTGCCTATGTATGTCCATTCTCCTTTATTGGCAGTATCGGTATAGATCGTGTAGTAATTCTCCTTTCCGTCCATATCATATTGGAGGTTGATGGAGAATTTCTGCGTATCCGTGTAGCTGTCGCCGTCATATCTGACCCAGCAGCCGAACCGATAGTAGCCGCCCGCCCCAAGAACAAGTGTTTTGTTGCAGGTCGCACCGTTCCAGAGTTGTTGCCTGCCGTCCGTGTACAGGGAATATTTGCCGGAATGCGCCGTTGTGTCGGTGATTTCGAGCGTTGTCTGAGAACCTCTCCCCTGCCAACCGTTTTTTGTGCCGTCCTCGAAGTCATCCGAGAAGCCGTCCGCGCTGTCTGAGAATTCCATTTTTTCACCGCTTACGGTAAAATCGTCCATGTAAAAATCGGAAAGCGTATTTGCTTCCACATAAACCACGATATTGGATGCATCGGAGGGGACAGTGTAACTGCCTTTGATGGTTGCCCATTCACCCGCCACGGCATTGACGGAGCTGATATATTTATAACACTCCTTGCCGGTGGCATCGGTATAGAGGCATTGCAGGTTGAACTGCTGATTCTGTCTGCCGACTTCTTCATCATCGTAGCGGACTGCAACTGAAAGGTCATACTTCTGGTCGGGGAACATTACACCGATCATAGATGCGCCTGCGCCGTTCCAGTTGACAGTTCTTCCCTTGATGAAAAGCGATTTTTTGCCGGAATTTGCAGTGCTGTCCGAAAGGGAGATCTCGGTAGATCCGGAAGTTCTTGCCTTCCATGTGCCAAAACTTTCCTCAAATGTGTCGTTGACCAGTACCGCTGATTCAGCACTGACAGGCATCGTCAGCGGGGTACAGGTCATCAGCAGTGCCGCTGTGAGTGACAATGCTGCTGCCTTCTGTTTTTTCATTCATTCATCACCTCATGTGAAAGTATCCTGCCGTACGGGCATTCATCTTCTGTGTGAGCCGATTGCCCACAAGTATAGTATACATCATTATCTACAAAACGTCAATAGGATGTTGAAAAATGCAATAAATTGAATGAAAAAAACAATGGTAGACTTTTTTACGGATTGCGGTTTCGCATCACTCCTCTTCCATTTCCGGAACTTTCCCGACGATCGGCTCAGGATCGACACCCTGCTTCTGATAATAGTCTGTCAGAGCCGCTTTGACTGCCTGCTCTGCAAGAACAGAGCAATGCACTTTGACGGGCGGGAGTCCGTCGAGCGCTTCCATGACGGCTTTGTTGGTGAGCTGGAGCGCATCGCTGATACTCTTGCCTTTAATCATTTCGGTTGCCATTGAGGAAGTGGCGACAGCCGCACCGCAGCCGAACGTCTTGAACTTGCAGTCTGTAATGTTTTCTCCTTCAATTTTCAGATACATTTTCATAATATCGCCGCACTTTGCATTGCCGACCTCGCCGACACCGTCTGCATCCGGAATTTCTCCCACGTTGCGGGGATTGATGAAGTGATCCATCACTTTTTCACTGTAATTCATAGCATTAACCCTCCTTGACGAGTCTGGTTTTTTCCTTATTTAAATGAATGTGTTCCTTCTGCATTGTTTCCCACATTGGTGACATGGAACGCAGTCTTTCCACAATTTCGGGCAGAACAGCAAGAATATAATCGGCATCTGCTTCGGTAAAATCTTCTCCGAATGTCAGCCGCATGGAGCCGTGAGCCACTTCGTGCGACATCCCCAGTGACAGCAGTACATGGGAAGGGTCAAGGGATCCCGATGTGCAGGCAGAACCGGAAGAAGCCATAATGCCATAATGATCGAGCATGAGCAGCAGGCTTTCCCCTTCAATGCCTGCAAATGAAATATTCACATTGCCGGGGAGACGCTGTGTCAGACTGCCGTTGAGCCGTGTTTCCGGTATTTGCAGGATACCGTTGATGAGCTTGTCCCGCAGAGGGGTCAGCTTTGCAGTCTTGTCGGGGATTGCAGCAGTCGCAAGTTCGAGCGCTTTTGCGAGTCCGACGATACCGGTCACATTTTCGGTTCCTGCCCGCCTGCCGGCTTCCTGTCCGCCGCCGTGAACAAGATTGGAAAGCGTAACACCCTTACGGACATAGAGCGCACCGATTCCCTTGGGAGCATGGAACTTATGCCCGGAAAGGGAGAGCAAATCAATATTCTGTGCCTTGACATTGATTTCCACATTACCGATTGCCTGCACCGCATCTGTGTGGAACAATACGCCTTTCTCACGGCATATTATCCCGACCTCAGGAATCGGCTGGACTGTTCCGATCTCATTATTGGCATACATGATGGATACCAGTGCCGTATCGCTGCGGATCGCATCAGCGACTTGCTGCGGATCGATCAGACCGTCAGCAGACACGGGAAGATACGTTACCTCAAACCCGTGCT
>JAILPP010000059.1 GCA_024699425.1 Oscillospiraceae bacterium
TTTCCAAGCATTTCACAGACTTCTTTAAAAAGAGTACCGTCATGAGTGGCGGTTATGTCCGCAAGTTCCTCTACCAGAAGGGTGAGGGCGGCCCTGACCACTCCTGCCGGGGCGCTACGGAACAGCAGAACGACCGCGGCAAGATGTACTGGGTAACTTCCGGTGCAAGTGATATCGCTGCGGAGTATGCTGCTGCACTTGCGCTCGATTACCTCAACTTCGGAGACACAGAGTCCCTTGATTATGCAAAGGCTCTTTATGCATTCTCCTGCCGTGACAATCAGGTTGCAAAGGACGGTACAGGCGGATTCTATGATTCCGAGTCCTGTCAGGACGATCAGGCATGGGCTGCTGCATGGCTCTACAAGGCAACCAAGGACAGCAAGTATCTGAATGATGCCAAGTCCAAGAATACCAAGTATCTCGGCTGGGCACACGCATGGGGCAATGTTGACCTCGGTGCTGCCTGTGTCATCGCAGAAGAGACAAAGGACTGGTCTAAAGTCAACGGCTATCTCAGCGGCAAGTGCAGCGGCAGCAATTACCTCTGCATGGACGGCTGGGGCAGCGCACGTTATAACTGCGATATGCAGTTTGTTTCCCTCGTTGCTTCCAAGTATTCCGATGCAGATTACTCTGCATGGGCAAAGGGTCAGATGGATTATATCCTCGGTGCAAACGGCGGTCAGAACTACGTTGTCGGCTGGAATGACAACTCCCCGAAGTACTGCCACCACAGAGCTGCTTCCGGCGTTTCCGACGTTCATGACGGCGCTCCAAACAAGTATGTTCTCGTCGGCGCACTTGTCGGCGGTCCGAACGCTTCCGGCTACTATCAGGATAAGCGTGATGAATATGAGACAAACGAAGTTGCTGTTGACTATCAGGCAAACCTCGTTTGCGCAGCCGCTGCACTGTACGGCAAGTACAAGACCGGCAGCACGGTGACTTCGATTCCCGGCGTTGGCAACGTAAAGACGACACCTTCCACCCCGACACCGACCGATCCGCCGCAGCAGGAAACACAGCCTTCGACTCAGGCACCCACACAGGCTCCGACTCAGCAGCAGCAAGAAACACAGCCCGGCACTTCCGGCGGCAAGGCTACTGTAACCGAGAAGCAGGGCGAGGATAAGTCCTACTGGAGCATCGACTGCTCCGGCGCATCCAAGCTGACCATCACCATCAAGACCACCGGTTCCGATACCGAGGCAAACGGCGTATTCAACCCGCCCGGCGGCTGGAATCCGACAGACTGGAGCGCAAACATCAGCAACAACACGATCACCCTCACCTATGAGAACAAGAACAACGATCCGTTCGTTGATGTACACGTTTGGTATCCCAACACCATCGTTTCCGTAGAAGCTGTCAAGGAAGGCGGTTCTGCACAGCCCGCAACACAGGCACCGACGCAGGCTCCAACCCAGAAACAGGATGCAACTCTGCTCGGCGATGCCAACTGTGACGGTGTTGTGGACATCATGGATGTTATCAGACTCAACAAGTACCTCATCGGTGCAGCACAGCTCGAAGGCGCAGCACTGGCAAATGCAGACGTAAACCATGACAACAATGTGGATTCTACCGATGCCCTCACACTTCTGAAAACGATTGTAAGCAAGTAATGGATATGTTTCCGAAAATGACCGGGTTTCAAGTACCCGGTCATTTTTTGAAATCTCCGGAGAAATGCATCAGGAACGCCGTTTTCTTGACCATAAGAGCAGTTCTCTGATGCTTATCCTCATTTGCCAGATCTGTGTTTCCGAACAAGTGCTGACACAAACATCTCCGTACCAGCAGGTTTCGCAGTACAGACCTTCTGCGTTCACGGCAGAACGGACACACGGAAACACCTCGGTCAGCCCTGTTCCCCGCAGTTTCAAATACGCCTCTTTCTGTGTCCAGAACGCTGTGAAACATTGCATCGGTGAAGCAGAACAGAGATATTCTGCATATTCTTCTCCCGAAAGTACTGTTTCGGGAAGTTCCTGATGACGTGTGACAATATTCTCCGCATCGACCCCGACGTTTCTCTCTGAAACGGCACAGCAGGCCGCACCGCTGCAATGCGAAATGCTCATCCACAGCGGCGCATCCAGAAGCGGTTTCCCATAGGGATTTGTCCGCAAAACCCGCGGCAGTTTGCAATGAAATCGGGTTTCCAGAAGATATGCCAGCATCACAAAAGCAGTGATACAGTTCACCCGATCCTCACGCCTGCGGTATTTTGCGGCTTTCTGCACTCTGTATTCCGGCAGAACATCTGACAGCACCCGCAGTTCTTCTTCTGACACTGACAGGGCATCTGTAACGATCAGAAGCAGATCCTGTTCGCTCACAGTCCGCACAGTAATGCAGAGAACTTGTCTCTGACTTCTTCCTTATGGTCGTTGACAAAATAGTGTCCCCCGTGAAATTCACGGAATTCCATCTGTCCGCCAGGGACTTCTGCCCACAGCCTTGAACGTTCTGCCGAAACCATTTTATCTTCTGTTCCGTGCATCACAATGGACGGAACACTGAGTTTTTTGGATTTATCATAGCGGTAATTCCGAAACATTTCCAGATCGGCACGATAGATCGGAAAGAAGTAGTTCCGAAAGTCCTCATCACGGACAAGCTGCGGATCGACCAGACCGAACAGCAGCAGATCATTCAGAATATCTTCATCTGTGATGCTCGAAAAATCGTTTGAAAGCATCAGTCTGTCCAGTGCAGATTCGGGTGCTTCACAACCGCTGACGACAAAAGCACTTGCAGGATGTCCCTGTTCCTGCATCGCCGCCGCCGTTTCAAAACCGATCAGCGCACCGGAACAATGCCCCCATACTGCCCACGGTTTGCCGAAAAGCATTTTTTCATTGTCGCGGATAAAATCGCTGACAAGTTCTTCCGTTGTTTTCGGCATCGGTTCCGCGATTCGTTTTTCCCGAAACGGATACAGGACAGACAGCACGTTGATCTCTTCCGGAAACAGATTTTTCCACACGAAAAAAAACGTCGGACTTCCGCCTGCAAATACAAAACAAAACAAATTGATTTTTGCCTTTTCGCTGTACTGATAATGCGCAAACCATTTTCCAATGCTTCTTCGGATCACGTCATTTCCTCCTGTTTATTCCGTGCGGCGGCGACGATATCGGCAAACTGATCGCTTCTGTAAAAGTCTGCGATCCCGATCAAAAAACCGACTTCTTCTTTCATATCCTCACAAATGTATTTGGCAGTCAGGGAATTTCCGCCCAGATCAAAAAAAGAATCTTCCGACTTCGGCGGCTCCGAAAGGGAAAGTTCTTCCATCCAGAGTTTCGCCATGAGTTTTTCCATGTTCAGATCCTTTACTGTACCGCCGCAGCGATCTGCGCATATGTCTGATCTTCACCGAGAGGACTTTCGTTCCGAGTGCAAATGCTTCCTTGAAACGGCGGATCATGTCTTCACCGAACACTTCCTCATCGTAACCGACCTTATAGATGATCTGTTCCTTCCCCTCGAATATAAGCATACTGAAAATATTCCATACTTTGGCTTCCAGAGTACCCATGTAATTTTCGACTGCTGCATCTCCCAGTTTCAGATCTGCCGCTTCCCTGCCGAGAAAATTCTCATAGGAAAAAATGAACGGCGTTTTCTTCGGTGCGATGCAGCGTGAATGTGAAAAGTTTTCATCGAGTTTCCGGAAAGAACCGACCAGCGCTTCATGCAGACTGCTGTCAGGCGAAAAGCGGACACGATGGAACAACGTTGTTGCAAAAGTTCCGATGGTTTTGCGGTATTTGCGTGAACGGTTCTGTTCTGCCACATTGATTGCAAGGTTCTGACAGCCCAGTGATACCGAATATGCCAGATGACACAGGAACAGATTGACCCCCGCAGCGCCGACAGAAAACCGCTTGGCTATGCGGCTGATTTCCTCCGTGGAGATCGTCTGCATAATTTTGGCAGGATATTTCTTCCGTTCTCCCTGCGAGAAATTCACAACGACATTGTATCCCTCTGTTTCCTTTTCCCAGTATTGCTGATGCTGTGCCATGCCGCCGGAACGGATCAGTTCTTCAGATTCCTCAAGGTAATCCAGATAGGTCTGCTGCGGTGCGGTATCCTTTGTTCAGTTGTAGCTGTCGATGATCTTGCTGACGATCCAGCGATTGGAAATGCCGTCGCTGATGACATGATTGACACAGGAGACAAAGTGGTATTCTCCCTGTGCCATGCGGAAAACCGTAAAATTGAACATGAAACTTCCGTCAAAATGTGTATGCTCATCAATCATGGTGAACATCTGCTTCCGGAGTTCCGCTTCGGGATTTTCCGCCTCGGAAATGTCACGGAGATCCATCTGATAGTGATAATCACCGCCCAAATGCTGATACACGGTGCCGTCCTCTGCGGTTTCAAACACAAGCCGCAGTGCGGGGTTCTGTTCGATCACATTCTGCACAGCGGATTCCAGCCGATGCAGATCAATTTCTCCGTGAATGCGGAACATCGCAAGACAATTGGCGCAGGAATCCCTGCCGCCCATCATACCGCGAAGAAGTTCCTGTTCCGTAATCAGTGCATAATTCTTATTCTTTTCCATAATGAACCTTCTTTCTTTTTTGTCAGAGCTTTTCAGCTTTTCAAATCGTTCCGACTTCCCATGCCGACAGATCCTGCATATGCTGTCTGAACCCTGTACAGCAATGCAGCATATCCTCCACCACGGTATCTGCTACTGCGTTGCTGTGGTCGAACAGATAAAAATGATCCCCTCTGAATTCCCGTATTTTGAATGGCTTGGTCGTGACGGCTTCCCAGTGCCGCATGATATTTGCATCCGCATCGCTGTCCTCTCTGCCGGAATACGCATAGATACCGAATCACAAGTAAAGAAGACCTTGATAAGATGCGTGACCTTGTCAATGATGTTGTTATGACATCTGCATTTGGAATTGCCTACTATCGCCAGACCGCCGACATCGATCTTGAAGATGAAAAATGGATTCCGATAGGAAAAAATTGCAAAAACGGTGTGCAAGATGCCCTACCTAATTTCAAAGGCTTCTATGATGGTAATTAGTGTCTGCTCAAAAAGTAGTAAACGGCTATATTTCGTCAATTCTCTAATGCTTTTCAAATATGAGGTGCAAGGTTTTTGAGCCATTTAGCATCAAAAGCTTGCACCTCTACCGAAAGCAACGAAATCAGAACTGG
>JAILPP010000060.1 GCA_024699425.1 Oscillospiraceae bacterium
GGTTTGGAGGGGCGAGCAGCCCCTCCAATGCCCTGTCAATCGCTCAGGTAGAATAAATTTATAAGAGCTTCTGACCCGATCAGAAGCTCTTTCGATTTTCAGAGAATAAAGCAGATCAGTCCGGAACAGCCCTCATTGATAATGCGTTCGAGTGTCTCCTGCAATTTCATGCGTGCTTCCACGGGCATCTTGAAGAGTTTGGAATGCAGCCCCTCGTTGACAAGTTCATTGAGCGACTTCCCGAAAATATTGGATTCCCAGATACGGGCAGGATCTTCCTCAAATCCCTGCAAGAGGTACATGACCAGTTCCTCGCTCTGTTTTTCTGTGCCGACAATGGGGCTGACCGTCGTTGTAATGCCTGCTTTCATCATGTGAATCGAGGGAGCAGATGCTTTCAGGCGCACACCGTACTTGCCGCCCTGACGGATAATTTCGGGTTCTTCGAGACGCAGTTCCTCCATTTCGGGCATGACGATGCCGTAACCCGTCGCTTCAACTTCCCGCAAGGCGGGTTCAATGCGGGCATAGGACTTTTTCACGGCGCACAGCTCCTTGAGAATTTCGAGCAGGCTGCCCTCGTCCCGGATTTCCAGACCTGTCGATTCGCTCAGAATCGTAAAGAAGAGCGAACCGTCCAGCGTGACGGAAAGCGTGACCGTCCCGCTGCCGAGATCAATCGCCGTAGATTCGGCACGGGTGACATATTCGCAATCGCAGATGGGGGCAGCAAGTCCGGCGGCATCACGGACAGTATGCAGATGTTCGGCGGCACAGCGAATTGCGGAAAAGACCGCCTGCTTGACGGGGTGTCCCTTTTCAAGCATGGAAATCCAGCCGGGCATGGCAAAATTGACCTCCCGGATCGGGAACGCATACAGCAGCGCCGTAAGAATATCACGGATTCCTTTTTCATCGAGCTGTGTGCAGCTCACGGGAAGCACGGCGGTGTGATACATTTCCTGCATCTGCATCGCAAGGGAACGGGCTTCGTCGGTATCGGGGTCAACGCAGTTGAGCAGGACAATAAACGGCTTGCCAAGCTCCTGCAATTCCCGAATGACCCGTTCTTCGCATTCGGCGTATTCCTCACGGGGAATGTCGCTGATACTGCCGTCCGTGGTGACAACAAGACCAATCGTTGCGTGTTCAGTGATGACCTTCTGCGTACCGATCTCCGCCGCCATATTGAAAGGAATTTCCTCATCAAACCACGGAGTCATGACCATGCGGGGCATTTCGTTTTCGATGTAACCGAGTGCAGAGGGGACGATATAGCCCACGCAGTCGATCATACGGGTGCGGAACTGCGCTCCGTCCGCAAGCTGAACGGGAACAGCTTCTTCGGGGATGAATTTAGGTTCTGTCGTCATGATGGTTTTTCCGGCAGCGGACTGGGGCAATTCGTCCACGGCACGGTCTTTTTTATAGGAACTTTCGATATTGGGAATCACGAGCTGTTCCATAAAGCGTTTAATGAGTGTAGATTTCCCCGTCCGCACGGGGCCGACCACGCCGATGTAAATATCACCGCCCGTCCGCTGGGCAATATCGGTATAAATATCCTGCATAAGAGCCTCCATTTCTGAAACGAAAATACAATTCAGTTGACGATCGGAATGAGGAGCATTCCGGCTTCGGTGAGTGTTTCCTGTGAAAGATCGTTTTCGTCCATGACGGCGCTCACGCTGGTGTGACAGCGTTTTGCAATATCCCAGACAGGTTCGCCCGCCTTGCCGTAGTAGAGTTTAAGAGCAAAATCGTGGGGATAATCTGCATTTTCCTGAATTTCCATATCCGAAAGCACGCTGATTCTGCTGCAATGGGTAACACAGCCCTCCATGCGCAGTTCCGACTTGACGGTAACTTCCGAAGCTCCTGACAGCGTATAGGTGCAGTTTTCGGAACGTGCGGACACAGAGAGCATATCCTCGCCGCCAAGCTGTCCGGGGGAGAAGCGATGTTCAAAGGGTTCTTCCCGTTCGAGCAGGCGGGGCATACCGTCCCTGTCACGAATCATGATATAATACATCTGCATACCCGTGAGCAGAATTTCGCCGCCGCTGATCTCGCTGGAGATATTGCGCACTTCGCACCACGCATCGTAAACGCAGTCAGGCTCGCCGTCCGTGCAGGTCAGTTTTGCGGATGTGATCTGCATTTCGGAGAACGGAACAGGGGTATCGGCGGAAAGAAATTCGACAGTTTTGCAAGTTCCGGGGTGTTCCGTGGAGAACGCATCGCACACGACCTGTTCTGTCACGGTACGGACAACATGGCATTGCACCCGCAGTTCAGCTTCACAATGGAGCGCCCGTATATCGCCGTTTGCCTCAGCAGAGGGTTTCAGGTCACAGCTTGCGGCGGTGCAGGAAATGCGGATATCGTCCTGTTCATCGAGTTCATTCATATCCAGAAGCTGACTGAACGGCAGCGTAAAACTCAAAGGTTCGAGACTACCGCCGCCGTCACGTTCGCAGGCATAGAGGATCTGTAAACGCAGATCGCCCTGTACCATCAGTTTTCCCGAAACGAGTTTTTTGCTGAGATTTGCGGGACGAGCCTCACAGCGGACGACATGGAGCAAAGCAGGCTGTGTGCTGCCGAGTTCGAGATCATCGGAAACAATGATACTTTGTGCCGAATGCAGTTCTTTTGCGGGGAACTGCACAGGGGTTTTCCGCAGTTGAATGCCCTTGCCTGAGAGATTGGAGAGGACTTCCAGCCGTTTTCTTGCAACCGTGCGGATGCGGACGGTCACAGCGCCGCGGACATCAAGACGGCGGCGGCTGACGGCACGGGCATTGACATAATCGACGGCGGGGAGGATTTCGACGGAGAGTTCCTCACCGGCGGGGAGTTCCGCCGTGCGGGAAAAGAGCAAAGTCTGCGTGACGCACTGAAGCATATTGGAATGTTCGCTGCAATAGAGAATGCGCACTTCAGCCCGCAGTTCATAGGAAAGGCTGTTCCCGCTGACCGATTCGCTGAGAACGGAAGGCGTAACGAAGCATTTGACGAGCTTGCAGACATCGGGGTAATAATCGGGCAGGACGTAATCCAGTTCGATGCCCTGTTCCTGTAATGTTGTGCCGAGGGGGTCGGCAGTGGAAAGGACTGTCCGTTCGGTTCGTGGTTCCATAATCTGTGTACCTCCTTGGAGTGGAATTGCTACAATGTATGCGTGGAAAATGGAGAATATGCATTCAGCCCGTGGAAAGTTTCCACCCCCTGTCCGAGTCGATTTTCCACAGCTGCCCGTGGAAAATCTTTAATTCTTGGAAAAGCAAATTTTCCACTGTTTCATGTGGAAAAAGCCCGATTTGACAGAATGACGTTTTTGTGGTATAATAATTTCACAACTATGAATGAGCAAAGACTATCAAGATATACAAAAACGATGCGGGTGCAGGGCGGTCACCGCCCTGCCGAGGGGGTTTGGGGTGGACTTCCCACGAGGTGGGGAGATGTCCGTAAGGACAGAGGGGACGGGGGCGTTCGCCGAGTAGCCCCCCAATACCAGCCCGCAACCTTGTATAAGAAAGAAGAAATGCATATGCCCTTTCTCAAAAAAAGCGAAGAATTTCTGGAATGTGAACGCTGGTGGATTCTTGCGGCGCTGATGTATGTCGGCGGATTTTTCGGCGGGTTCACCTACAGTGTACGAGGCGGTATCTTCTGCAATGCGCAGACGGCGAATTTTGTACTGCTTGCCATGTCCGTCGGCAGCGGAGACTGGGCGAAGGCACGCTACCTGCTGATTCCGATCACAGCGTATTTTCTTGGTGCAGTCGTCTCGGAATGGGTGGCAGGCACAATCAAGCGCTTTCATCTGATCCGCTGGGACACGCTTCTGCTGCTGATCGAAATGCTTGTGGTGATTGTTCTCGGATTCATTCCCGACAATGCGCCGTTTGAAATTTCGCAGGTTGCCGTCAATTTCATCTGCTCGATGCAGTACAACACGTTCCGACAGGCAGACGGCATACCGATGGCAACGACTTTCTGCACGAATCATATCCGTCAGGTCGGTGTCTTTTTCACAAAAGGCATCCGCCACGCAGAAGCCGCGCATTTCCGACGGATGCTGTTTCATGCGGGGATGCTCACGCTCTTCACGCTTGGCGGCATCACGGCAACGATCGCCTGCAATCATCTTGGCGGGAAGGGAGTCTGGTTTGCGCTGCTTCCGCTGGGAATTGCCTTCTGTGATCTGCTCCATGCAGACCTGCACACCGAAAAAGGCGAAATGGAACGCAAACCGAGAGGACATTAAAAACAACCCCCTGCTTATGATAAGCAGGGGGTATTTTTATCATCATGCATTTGCTCTCTGTTCTTCGATCTTCAGGCTGAACTGATCGGCACTTGTGATCTCCTTGCCTGTCCCGGTAAAGAGATACAGGTCAAGCATATCGTCCGTACCGGTTGTCGGCACAAACTTTTCGACGTGAAGCACATAACCGCCGTTACCGTCTGCCGTCACATCATTCACGGAAAAGATAATCGAACCGCTGGGCGCTTCGATCTCCAGCAGGAGGAGATGATGGGTTTCAAAGAACGCCTCATCGAAATATCTGCTCAGCTCGCTGATCTGTTGTCCTTTCAATGTCGGCGAAAACGCAAACTGTTTCAGTTCGTCCACGCTTCTGAACAAGTGCAGCACTTCGTTTTCAGCAGACTGCACACGATAACTCTCCCCGCCATAAAATTCGCTGTCCATCGTCACGGAGACATCTGCCGCATCCGTAACGTCCCTGCTTGTCTCTGCCAGAATATGCCATAGTGCCATATCGCAGGTCTGAATTTCGGGAGAATACTTCGACAGCGACACGGAAAGTTTCCCGTCTGTTTCCTTTGCGGCGTTGACGGAAAGCCGAATCGAACCGCTTGGCTGTTCCTTGGCGATGAGTACGAGGTGATGTTCTGCAAAGAAATCCTCATCAAACTGCGGGTCGGCATTGTCACCGAAGTAATTTTTCATATCTTCATACGTTGTGAAGATCTTCACAAGGTTATTGTCTGTATAGGTATAATCGACCTTTCTGCACCACGAACGGCATTCCTGACTTTCGGCTGCGGGCGGCATCTGAGCGAGATAGTTTTCCATGAACTGCGGGAATGCGGGCAGCGACTCATCCGCGCCCCGTTTTGCGGAGTAGATAAAGACACAGGTCGCATCGGCGGCATTGACCTTGCCATCCTTGTTGACATCGGCATTTCCGAGCTGTTTCTCCGTGAGATTATGTTCGCCGTGTGTACCGAAGTAAGCCGCATCACGCAGAACGAGAACGCCGTCTTTGGAGTTGACCGCATCGTCCTCGTCGAGCATACCGAGTTCCTGATTCAGCGCAGGAAGCTCCTCACAGTGTCCTGTCGGGTCATAGTATTCGGTTGTTTCGGTATTTTCCTCAACGGTCAGTGTAATATGCTGAAAGAAAGCGCAACCGGCAGCGCAGATGGAGATTTTCGCTTCTCCGGCAGAAGTTGCCGTCACCGTGAAATAGTCATTGTCTTTTTCATACTCTGCATAGAGGCAAGTACCTGTTGTGGAAACAGAACCGCCCTTGCCGGAATGTGTCATAGGATTATAGAAACGGATCGTTCTTGTCTCGCCGACTTTCATAGGCGAATTGTCATACTCCACCGCCGGAGCAAAGCAGGCGATCTCGGAATCCTCCTCTGTTACCGTCTCGGTGATAAATTCGGTATATGTCTCGATAATGCAATGTCCTGTCGGGTCATAAAATTCGGTTGTTTCCGTAGGTTCTGTAGGGTCTGTTTCGGTTTCGGAAAGATCTGTAAAATCGTCCATGCAATGTGCAGTCGGGTCATAGACAGTCGTTGCAGCGGTGGCATAGAGGAACGTATCCTGCGGAGCAGTTGTGTAATATGGGTCTTCACAATGTCCTGTCGGGTCATAATCGGTTGTTGGTTCGGTGGGATCTTCTCCGCCTTCCACACTCAGGTCAACCACACTCACATAAGTGCAGCCCTCAGCGAGCAGCCAGATCTGCATACTGCCGCCCCGAACCGCCCTGACGTGCAGACCGTCCTCAGCGTAGTCCAGTTCAAAGCAGGGTTCACCGTTATAGAAGCGCCAGATTTTTCCCATGCCGTCGGTCATGGTTTCGGGATTCCGGAAGCGGATGACCCGTTCCTCACCGATCTGCATCGGGGACTTGTCATATTCGTCGCATACAGTAGCGATCATATGTGACGTATCCGAGGGAATCTCCATTGTATAGAGGGGGATTGACTCTTCCACATCGGTTGACTTTGTTTCCTGTTCCGAATCAAACGTTGTTGTCGGCTGTTCCGCCGCAGGTTCGGACATTTCCGAGGGCGCATTCTCTGCCATCGCCGAAACAGGCAGGGGAGCGACACACATTGCAAGCGAAAGAACCAATGCAATCCATTTTTTCATTTTCATACCAATTCCTCCTTTGAGTGAATCTGCAATTGCCTTCATAAACTATGACGAATGAGAATGGCCAAATTTGAGTCCGTTTCCGCAAATCTGCGTTTTAAACAAAGAAGCAATTTGTCTGTCAGCAAATTTATACAAAAAAAGAGGACAGCGTGTCCTCTTTTCCAATACTAATCTATAAATGAGCGCAAACTGTCAAAATGCACAAAAGCATTGCGGGTGCAGGGCGGTTACCGCCCTGCCGAGGGGGGGCGAGTAGCCCCCCCAATACCAGCCCGCCGCCTTGTATACTTTGCCAAGAATGCTCATTTATAGTTAGAAGGTTATTATACATCATCCTCGGATACATCGCTCAAATAGAGTGCCTCGAAGCTTTCTTTTTTGCTACTTAGTGTCTGCTCAAAAAGTAGTAAACG